>MNYP01000024.1 GCA_001873135.1 Helicobacteraceae bacterium CG2_30_36_10 | reverse complement strand
TTGCATTTTTTAAATTTATAGTTGAATTGTATCGAGTAAACTTTTATTTAAACATAAATAAGAGTATATTTATCTTATTTAAGAAATATTTAATTTATATGCCCTTAACCAAAAAAAAGATAAAATCGCATAAATTTAAAATACCTCTTAATTCTCTAAAAACCAAGTTTTTTGTAGCTTTAGGGGGTTGTAGAGACAATTTGTCCCTGCCACCTAAATGAACGCGTTCATTTAGGTGCACAACATCAATATAAAGAGACTATTAATATGCTAAAACCACTCCTGATAGAAATCGGCGTTGAAGAGCTTCCGGCAGTTCCGCTTTTAAAAGAACTAAAAAATATTGAGAAAAAATATGCTGATATTTTAGAGAAAAATTCTCTCCTTTGTGAGTTTGAATTTTACTATACGCCTCGCCGTCTGGTTCTATGGCATAGAGAATTCCAAACCAACCAAGCTGACAGCGTAGAGGAGTTTTTTGGAGCACCTGTAGCAAACGCTTATAAAGACGGCGAGCCGACTCCTGCGGCGAGTGGGTTTGCTAAAAAATGCGGTGTTACACTTGAAGAAATTTCACAAGCAGAAAAAGGCGGAAAGGAAGTTCTCTACTACAAAAAAGATGTAAAAGGCAAAGACTCGTGCGAACTTCTCTCAGAGATGATTGGCATGTGGATTAAGTCGCTTGATTTTGGCAAGTCTATGAGATGGGGAAGTTTAGAGGAGAGCTTTATACGACCGATTCGCTGGGTAAATGTTCTTTTAGGCGATGAGTTGGTTGACGTTGAACTCTTTGGCGTGAAGTCTGAGAAGCACACGTTCGTTCACCGTATCAGTAACTTTGACGCTGTTAAAATCGGCGGTGCAAAAGAGTATTTTGAGACTTTAAAGAAAGGTGGAGTAACACTCTACCAAGAGCAAAGAAGAGAGAAGATTTTAGCCGATTTTGCCACACTAGAAACAAACAACGGTGTTACAATCGAGGTAGATGAAGATTTACTTGCGGAAGTTGTGGCTATTACAGAAAACCCAACAGCACTGTTAGGTTCCTTTGATGAGGCGTTTTTAAGACTTCCTCCTGAGGTAATTATTACTTCTATGAAAGAGCATCAGCGATATTTTCCTGTTTTTAAAGAGGGTAGACTTATAAATAAATTTTGTGTTGTCTCCAACGCTTTAACCGACGATTTTTCTAAAGTTGTTGAAGGAAATGAGAGAGTCCTCCGTCCTCGTTTGTCAGATGGACTCTTCTTTTATGACAACGACTTAAAAAAAGGACTCAGTACAGATGGACTTGAAAAAGTTGTCTTTATGAAAGGTCTTGGAACAGTTGCAGACAAAATACAGAGAGAGAAAAAAATAGCAAACACTCTTTTTGACAAGTACAAGCCAGATGCCAAAAAAGAGAACTTAGAGCGAGCCGTCTCACTTGCAAAAGCTGACCTTGTGAGCGAAATGGTTTATGAGTTTACTGAGCTTCAAGGTCTTATGGGCGGTTACTATGCAACAGAGCAGGGCGAGGTGCAAGAAGTTGTAACAGCCATAAAAGAGCAATATTTGCCAGATGCAGAAGAGAGTGCGCTTCCCTCAACTCCTTTGAGTGCAATCGTTGCTATGAGCATAAAACTCGACACTCTTTTGGCTATGTTTAGTATTAACCAAATTCCTACAGGCTCTCGTGACCCTTTTGCTCTTCGTCGCGCCGTTAACGGATTGCTTAGAATTACAAAAGAGCACAATTTAGAGTTTGATATAGTTGAGACGATAAAAGAACTCTCCGTTGGCTATGAAAACATAGATATGCAAAAACTTGAGAGCTTCTTTTTGGAGCGAATAAAGCAGTATTTTAGAGTGAATCCATCTATTATAGAAGCTGTTTTAGCCTCGGGCGAGAGAGAAGTGCTTCGTTTAGCTAAAAAAGTAGAAGCACTTGAGACCATGGTAAAGAGTGAGGGTTTCAGTGAAGCTTTCTCAACCTTCAAACGTGTTGCAAATATTACTAAAGATATTGATCTGACTCAAGAGTTGTCAGTTGATGCTACGCTCTTCCAAGAGAAGGCTGAAGAGCTTTTATATGCAAGATACCTGCAAGTCTCGGCATGTGGATATAGCTCTTACGAAGAGGAGTTAGATGCTCTTTTGGGTCTAAAACCTGAGTTAGACATGTTCTTTGAGGACGTGATGGTAAATGCCGAAGATGAAGCCCTTAGAAATAACAGAAAATTTTTAGTAGCTTCCATTTATAAAAGTATCTTAAAAATTGCAGATATAAAAGAGGTAAGCATTTAGTTTACTTTTTTAGACTCTTCATCATATGTTTTTTAGTTTTACTCGTAGCAACCGCTTCGTAAGGGTTCTCCGGCCAATAGTGTCTTTTGTATTTGCCCCTTAGCTCTTTTCTTGCCTCACTATAGGAGTTCTCCCAAAAACTTTTCAAATCGTAAGTAATTTGCATAGGGGACATTGCTGGAGTTAAAAGGTGAATCTGCAAGGGTATGGTGTTGTTTAGTATTTTTGGCGTTTCATAGAGTCCGAAGACTTCTTGTATTTTTACGCTCATTGAAGGTTTTTCATAGTCGGAGTAATCTATATGTATATTTGAGCCGCTTGGAACTTTTACACATAAGGGGGCGAGAGTCTCTAAAAGCGCTTTATTTTCCCATGAGAGAAGCGATGAGAGCATTAAATGAACATCTAAAGCCTCTAACTCTTTTACTGTTGTTGCACCTGCTAAATAAGGCTCTAGCCAAGTCTCTAATTGCCCAAGCAACGCCTTATCACTAAAGTCTATAAGTTCCACATGGCGGTTTAAAAAGTTTACCCTTTGTCTCAAACTTATCGCTTTTTTACTCCAAGTCAGAAGCTCTAAACCCTCTTTTTTTACTAAGTCCAAAAGCAGTTTTTTAAAGTCATGGCTTTTTGAAGCTTGTGTAGGTTTTGAGTGAAGCTGAAGGTGTAAAAAATAACTACTCTCTCTAATGTCAAACTTTCTGCTTTGTTTGTTATAGCTTATGGATTCTCTCTCGAGAATTAAAGAAGAAAAATAGTGCTCTATCTCTTGCAAAGATATACTCAGTGCCAAGTTTATAATGGAGTCTTTGTCATGGGCATTCAACTCTGCTACAACTAAATACTCTTCATTAAACAGAGAATCTTCCACGTGAACAACTGCGCCCTTTGCATTGCTGAGTTTATACTTGTTATCGCCCTGAGTTCTGCGACGAGCCAGTCTGTCCGGGTAGGCGAAAAGAAGTAAGACGCTAATCATTTCGCTCTTGAGTAGAGTGTTCTTTTTGGCCACTTTTTTGATGCTTTTGAGTTTGTTATAGAAAAAATCTGCCTGAGTGAGAACCTCTTTAGCTCTATGTCTGTTTATGTAAACACTCTCTAAATCTTTTTCAAAAAGATGGTTAAATCTTGGCAGTATGTCGCTCTCTCTTGCAGAGTCGGTGAAAATATCTTTTTCCCCTAAAAGTGAGGTTAAAAGGCAGGCTTCATAAGCAAAACCTAATTCGTTGGCTTTTAAAATCATGTAAGCAAATCTTGGATGAAGTCCTAAACTAATGGCATCCCTTCCAAAGGGGGTAATTTTAAAGGCGTCATCAAGCATAAAGAGTTCTCTTAAAACCTCTTTGGACTCTTGAATAATCTTGGCATGTGGAATGTCTAACCATTTTAACTCTTCAAACTCATTAACTCCCCATAAAGACAAATCTAAAAGAAGTGAGCTTAAATCTGCTCTGAGTATTTCAGGTTTTGTGGATTGGAGCAAAACCTTTTGCACATGCCAAAGTCTGTAGCATCTTCCGTTTGAGAGTCTACCTGCACGACCGGCCCTTTGGGTGGCGGAGTCTTTTGAGATGAAGGTCAGCTCTAAATGGTCCATAGCATTTGCGTAGTTGTAGCGTGAGAGTTTTTCTAAACCCGAATCTATTACCACCTTTACCCCCTCTATAGTAAGTGAGGTTTGAGCGATGTTCGTACTTAAGATGATTTTTCGTTTTGAAGCTTTTGTGATAGCTCTGTCTTGTTCATTTTTTGAGAGCGAAGAGTAGAGTGGATAAACTAAAATGTCTTTGCTTATTGAAGAGTTATTCAGTGAAGTTTGGAGCCTCTTTATCTCTTTGGCACCTGCTAAAAAGACTAAAATATCTCCCTCATTCTCCTGTAGAGCCTTGAGTATCGTGTTTTGCAAGAGAGCATTTAAAGAGCGAAAATCTGGCTGTTTTGTTTTAATGTCAAGGTATATATTTTCGACCTCGTAGCTTTTACCTTCTGAAGTAATAAGAGGAATATTCCCAAGCAGACTAGAGATTGCATCTGAGTTAAGTGTAGCAGACATGATTAGAATTTTTAAATCATCACGAAGAAGTTCTTGAACCTGCAAAGAGAGGGCTAAGGACAAATCGGTATGAATACTCCGCTCATGAAACTCATCAAAGATAAGCATGGCAACATCATCAAGAGTTTGATTACTTTGAAGCCTACGGACTAAAATCGCTTCTGTCACAACTAAAATTTTTGTCTGCTTGGAGTAACAACTCTCCATTTTTACCTGATAACCGACACTTTGCCCTAGCTCTTCTCCAAGAAGTTTGGCCATTTGCACAGCAACCATACGTGCGGCGACACGTCTTGGCTCTAACATGATGATTATTTTGTCTTCAAGCCAAGCTTCCCCAAGCAAAGAGATAGGCACAACAGTACTCTTTCCGGCACCGGGAGGAGCCTCTAAAATAAGTGCCCTGTTAGTTCTTAGTGCACTTTTTACATCTTCTAAGAGTTCATATATGGGTAGGTTTGTCATATAAGGAATTATACTGCATAATTTAGGTTTAAGTAAGAACTTAGCAAGATTGGAGTCAAATACATTCTATGAAAAAACTATACATTATAAGACATGCAAAATCTGACTGGGATGATTCAGGTTTAAGTGATTTTGAGAGACCGTTAAATAAAAGAGGTGAAAAAGATGCACCTTTTATGGCTAAAAAGCTTAAAGAGAAGGGAGTGTCTGCTGATATAATAATCTCAAGCGCGGCTCTTAGAGCTAAAGCAACAGCAAAAATAATTGCAAAAGAACTTGGTTTGAGTAAAAAGATTGTTTATGATGAGAATATTTATGAGGCAAGTTCAAATACCTTGTATGAAGTTATAAAAAATATAGACAATAAATACAATACAGTTATGCTATTTGGACATAACCCCGGCTTAAATATGTTTATAGATTCTTTAGTAAATGTTTATGACAATATACCAACCTGCGGTGTTGTAGAGATTGAGTTTGAGTGTATAAAATGGAGTGAAATTAGTATTTTTAATTCAAAACTAATATCTTTTGATTACCCTAAGAAGTATAAACAATTTGTTCACTTCAAGGAGTAAGTTCATACTTGTCATATTTTTTTCTTTAGCAATATGCATGGCTTTATCAGCGAGTCTCAAAAGTGTATCACTATCTTCTGCATGCTGAGGATAGATGCTTATACCAATACTGACTGAGGGTATTAAACTGTTTTTTTTGTATATTTAGCGGTTCGCTTACCTTTCGTATGATTTTTTGTGCTATTTCATGTCACATTGTGTCATTAACCTCTTTGAAACGATTGAGGTCCAAAAAGAGTACAGCAATTTTATAGTTATTTCGTTTTGCAATTTGGATAGCTTTATGAAGATTATCATTAAAATGCATTCTGTTTGGCAGGGAGGTCAGTGAGTCATGAGTTGCAAGATGAGCCAATTTTTTCTCTTGATTTTTACGCTCACTGATGTCAGAAAAAACAGAGACATATTCGTTCACTTCGCCATTTTTATTTTTAACGGCAGTAATACTTTGCAGTGTTGCAAAGTATTCGCCGTTTTTGCGTCTGTTATCAAGTTCTCCATACCAAGTGCCTTTGGAATTGATGGTATCCCATAGATTTTTGTAAAAATCTTTATCATGCCTGCCAGATTATAATGACCTGAATATTTAAGACAGAAATTCAGACCAATATATAGTTTAAAATGTGTCATAAGTAGAGTTTGTAAATGTTTTATAATTTTTTTTAATACTCATGTGTAAGTTTTAGTTTTATTTTTGATAATATTTGGATTTATTTTGGCTACAGACGGCTCAAATAAAGTGAAAGAATTCACGTAATTTTAGACTATATTGTTTGGCATGTGGAAATCTAACCTATGTGCCAGTTATATTTTTAATCATCTTTTTCTATGCTAAAGCATGTACGAAAACAAGAGAAGGCGCTCAGCAAAAAATATTTTATCGCATCATATTGACCAAGCAAAAAAATTCCCATATCAAAACTATAAGTTTTGGCATACACCCTTTATTTGGCATGTGGAATGTTTTTAAATCTTAAATCTGTCTACCCATTTGAAAATATCTAAAATTTTTATTTTATCTTCTTTGTAAAGCTGAAGCTGGCTAGTGTTTTTAGAGGTGCCCGATAATCTATCCTTTATTTGAAACTCTGTTTGTTCATCTGAGAGGTTATAGTATTTTTGGAGTATTACTATCTTAAACATCATCAATTTATCATAAGGAGGTCTTCCACCCGGCGTTTTAGGTTCTATGTAAAACGCTTCTTCTAAAGGTGCCCATAATAAATACTTCATATTATTCTCCAATTTAATTTATTACTACAACTCCACAACCACTTCAAACATCTCCTTAATCTCCATCTCGTGGCTTATCAAAAATATCTGTCTATACTGCTCTTTTATGGTGTGAAAAGCTTCTAGTATCTCCATTCTTCGGCTCTCGTCCTGACTTCCGAAAACTTCATCAAACGCCAAGAAACCTATGGAGCTTACTCCGCTTAGCTCTGTGAGCGTTTTGGAGATGGCTATGCGTAGCACCAAGTTTGCTAGGTCTATCTCTCCTCCGCTAAAGCGTTCTATGGGGTACTTTTTGCCCTCGTCGTAGATGAAAAAGTCGAAGTCGTTGCTTACTTCTATGTGCTGGTATCTGCCTTTTGTTATTTGCACGAACATCTCTGAGGCTAGGCTAGAAATGCGCGGTGCTACTTTTGCGTTGAGTTTTGTTTTGAACTCTGCTAGGCTTGTTTTTATTTTCTCGTAGTCTAGCAAATCGTCTTTTTTACTCTGCACTTTTTTCTTTTGTGTCTCGTTATTGTCAAGGGCGTTTTGGATGGTTTTTATTTCCCCCTCTATGCTTGCAATATGAATTTTAATATCATTTAATATAATTGCTTTTGACTCTATGGTTTTAAGGCTTGCTTCATGCTCTTCAAGTGTGTGCTTGTGCTTTACATCTTCGTAGACGACGAGGTTGAACTCTGCTTCTTTTGTCTGTTCTGCTACTGTAAGTTCTTCTATTTTTTTTATAATGGCTGTGAGTTCTGCTTTAACGAGTGGTGCACGTTTAAGCTCTGTTTCCAAGCTCACTACATGCTTGTATTGCGGTTCTATAAGGGTGCATTTTGTTCTGATCTCTTTATGCAGTTTTTCATCGTAAAAGTACTGCTCTAGTGCTTTAAGCTCTTCTTTGTTTTTAAGCCCTTTTTGCTCAACTTGTTTGAAATGCTCTTGTGCAATTTTGAGGTCGTGCAGTTTGCTTTGTATGACATTAATATTTTTTGTAAGCTCTAAAAATTCTTTCTCTTTTGGTTTTTTTTCTGCCTCAAATGCAACTTTTTGGGTAACTACATTTTGGAGCTGTTTTTGG
>MNYP01000013.1 GCA_001873135.1 Helicobacteraceae bacterium CG2_30_36_10 | reverse complement strand
ATATTATATATAATAGCAGATTGAATGATAAAATTTAAATTACATTGCAATTTGTCATAAATATTACTGTATTTGACAAATCTCTTTTAATACTCCATTTTTTAACATGTCAAGATTTATAACATAATCATTATGTATAAAAGTTTCTTCTAAGGGCTTAAGTGAAGTTAGCCAGCCTTTGCCGTCTGTTATCCAGACAAAATCAATGTTTTGAGATTTTACAAAATCATTCAGATATTGATATTCGCCAGCAGTTGCTTTGAGCTTTGAACCACCGCCGCTATAATAGTTTACTTCCATCAAAAAAAGTTTGTTTTTTGTTCTATCAAACAAAGCGAAGTCAAATCTTCTGCTATTTTTATCAATTTTTATATCGTAGTTGAAAAATTCTTTTATTCTTTTTTGCGTTGCTTGTTCTATGAATTGTAAGTTATTATTCTCCTCACAAAACTCTTCTAAAAACTTATAGACAAGTTTTTCCATAATGTCACCCGTTCTATTTTTTCTAGCATTTGTATCAAAACCAACCTCAACACCGAAGCAATAATCAACCAAATTTTTCACTGATTTGCTTTCAAAAATATCTTTTAATCCGCTTTCATTAAAAAATATAAGCAGCTCTTTTTTATGTTGTTATCAATCGGATCATGAAAAATATATTTTTTATTTTCTGGTATTAAAACTTCGACATCTGTTATAATTGGCGTACATGATAATTTATCATCTCTGATTGCTATCAAAATTGGAAGTATTTTTCTTACCTTCGGATACTCTTCAACCAAAGATAAAAATTCCTCTTCAAGATTTTCTTTTCCAATGAGATAATTCAAAAGATTGAGCTCTTTTTCTATTTTATTGACATTCTTTGTAACTTTTTCAAAATCTGTAAAATAGTCCCATGTGAAAATTGAGTCTTGAAGAGTATTTTTTAGGTTTTTAAAAATTTTATTTTTCATTTGGTACAGGTAATCCTATTTTATGTAATGGCAAATATTCAAAACAATAAGAACAATTTACAGAAATTATATAATCCAAAACATCTTTATATTTTTCTGCTTTATAGTAATTTGACAATATATAAATGTATTCAACTTCATAATTAAGTTGAGAAAAAAGTTTTTTATATTGTTTCTTTTTAAAATCACAAGTTTGTAGTTTTTCATCAACTGAGCCATCAACTTCTTGAAATTTCATTTCTAAAATATAAATTGTATTATCTTTAATAACATATATTGTGTCATCAGGTAAAAGTTTTTTTGATAATATTTTTTTCCAATCAATTTCTCTCTCTTCTAAAAAAGCATATAATGCATGTTTTTGGAATGTTTGTGCAACCAAATCTTTTTCAAAATAGATTTTATAGCTTTTACTCTTTATTTTTTTATATTTAACTTCAACACATTTATATCCATTTAGTTTATTTAAACGAGTTGCTAATTCAACTTTTTTTTCAAAAACTATTCCAGTTTGTGTGTTCGCCCCACCAATTCCATTTTTAATCATAAGCAATTCCTTACCAAAACTTCACTTATCTTACCTCGTCCACTGCTTTTGCTATTTATAAATCTATTTGCTTGAATCTCTCCAACACAAAACTCGCTGTATAGCTCTTTTATGAAGTCTGTATCAGAATTACTATGTGTCACTTTGCACCCTTTTTTATCTAACTCTTTAAAAACCTCAAAAAGCTCAATCTGCTCTTTATCCAAAAATGAAAATTCACTATATGATGTAAAACTTGAAGTTGCATTCAACGGATAATATGGAGGATCAAAATAAACAAAATCATCTTGTGAAGCATGGAGCCTAACATCTTTATATGAGGTGTTTAAAATGATTGCATTTTGTAAAGCTTCACTCGCACTGTAAATTACTTCTTCATCACAAATATTGGGATTTTTATAGCTTCCTATGGGCACATTGTGATAGCCTTTGCTATTTACTCTGTAAAGTCCATTAAAGCATGTTTTGTTGAGATATATAAATCTTGCAGCCCTAAAAATAGCACTTTTCTTTGAAAAGTTTTCTTCTCTATCTAAAGCTCTAGTTTCATAATAAAACTCTTTTGAGTGCTTTTCTTTAAATTTTTTCAAGCTTTTTATGAGTTCAATAGGATTGTTTTTTACGGTATTGTAAGCATTGATAAGTTCGAAGTTAATGTCAAATAAATAGACTTTTTTATCTTTTAAAAGACCTTGTGAGTAGAGCTCAAAAAACAGAGCTC
The DNA here is from genome assembly GCA_001873135.1 of Helicobacteraceae bacterium CG2_30_36_10. Classification (GTDB taxonomy): domain Bacteria; phylum Campylobacterota; class Campylobacteria; order Campylobacterales; family Sulfurimonadaceae; genus Sulfurimonas. Next base: position 5,802 of record MNYP01000013.1, on the reverse strand, counting down.
CGCCACCAACGAAAGGCTCGAAATAGTTGTTAAATTCTTTTGGAATGAGTGGAATAATTTGAAATAAAAGACCTCTTTTACCGCCAACCCATTTTATAAAAGGTTGATATTTTGTAAAATTTGATTGTTTTTGCGGTGCGGTCATTTTATTTCCTTATTAATAATTTGGAAGCATGGTAACTATAAAAAAATAGTTCATACAAAAAGATGACAAATCGTCATCTTTTTATCCTTTTACCCTCTCATTTCTCTCAACTTCCTGCGATTTATAAAGTTCTGCGCACCCTTTTGAGAGTTCTCTTATCTTTAAAATGTAGTTTTGTCTTTCAGTCTGGCTGATTGCTTTTCTAGCATCTAGGATGTTGAAAGTGTTTGCGGCGGACATGCAGAGGTCGTAGGCTGGCAGGGGGAGTCCTGCTTCTATGGTTCTTAGACACTCTTTACTTTTTGCGTTAAACTCTGCAAAAAGCATCTCTACGTCGGCTACTTCAAAGTTGTATTTTGAGAACTCTATTTCACTCTCTTTGTGTACATCTTTATAGAGTGTTTTTCCATGCTCGTTTTCATTCCAAACAATGTCAAAAACATTGTCTACACCTTGCAGATACATAGCAAGTCTTTCGGTTCCGTAAGTAATCTCAACGGCTACCGGACTGCACTCTATGCCACCGACTTGCTGAAAATAGGTAAACTGTGTCACTTCCATTCCGTTAAGCCAAACTTCCCAGCCAAGTCCCCAAGCGCCGAGTGTTGGTGATTCCCAGTTGTCTTCGACAAAACGGATATCATGCTGTGAAACATCAAGACCTAAATATTCTAATGATTTTAGATAAAGCTCTTGAATATTGTCCGGGCTTGGTTTTATGAGCGCTTGAAACTGGTAGTAGCTTCCAAGTCTGTTAGGATTTTCTCCGTAACGGCCGTCTGTCGGACGGCGGGAGGGTGCGACATAAGCAACTGCCCAGGGCTGAGAATCTAAAGAGCGTAAAAATGTGGCAGGATGAAATGTTCCGGCACCAGCTGAAATATCATAAGGCTGTACAATATTACACCCCTGTTTCATCCAAAATTCTTGTAGTTTTAGTAACATCTCACTGAAAGTTATCATGGTTTGCCTCTTGGTAAATTATTGCGAAATTATACCTTACATGGCAGTGACTAGAACTTAAATGAGAGTCCTAATTTTAGATATTGGTTGTTGGCTGTGCTCTCTGGTTCCCATATTTTATCTGGAATTGAATTAAAATATATTTTAATAGATGCGACCGAATGCCCAGTTGAACGACCAAAAAAAGCAAAGATAGAGCAAGTTGGCTTGTTGTCTAATTTGGTATGGAATTATTGGGGTTTATATGTTTTCTAGCTATCTTTTGTTATTATATTACTATGATATGTCAACTGATATAAGGAATAGTATTTGCCAAATAAATTAAAAATAATTGAGCGACAAAATAGTGCTCTTCAAGAGTTAAATGAGATTGCCACAATTTCAGATATAAGTCCTATCGAAACGCTGAGAAAAGCTTTGGAGATAGGGAAAAAATATTTTGGTTTGGAGTTTGGAATTGTAAGCCATATTGTCGGGGAAGATTATACGGTTGATGTTCAGTCATCACCACCGGAAACGCTTTTTGACGGACAACCGTTCGCACTAGGTTCTACATACTGCAAAACTACTTTGGAAATAGATGATGTTCTTGCGATTACGGACGTCACTACTTCTAAATATGTCGGTCATCCTTGCCATAGAGACTTTAACCTTGTATCATACATCGGTGCTCCAATCAGGGTAAATTCTCAAGTATACGGCACTATAAACTTCTCTTCAGCACAAGCCAGACATTTAGAATACGATAAAATAGACAATGAGTTTATGAAACTTCTTGCTAGATGGGCAGGCTCATTTTTGGAGAGACAATCTGTTCTTGATGAGCTGTCTCTTGCAAAACATCAGTTTGAAATGATTTTTGAAAATAACGCATCCGGGATAATACTCATTGATGAAAACTGTCAAATCATCACAGTCAATAAGCGTTTTTGTGAAATTATCGGTTTTTCAAAAACAGAACTTGTAGGACATAATACAAGAATCTTTTATATAGATGATATCTCATACGAAACAGCTAAGCAAAAAATTTTCAATACAGATAAAAGTTCTTATTTAAACCTAGAACATCAACTAAAAAGAAAAGACAACAAGCTAATATGGTGCGAATTTGTCGGTTCGCAAATAGAATATAAAGGATACGGTAACGCCATGATTTGGAGTATCTTGGACGTTACAACCCAAAAAGAGTTACAAGACAGGTTGGAGTTACAAGCAACAACCGACTTCTTAACTGAGCTTAACAACAGGAGGTATTTTACAAGCCGCTTAGAAGAGGAGGTCTCAAAAATAAAGCGCGATAAAAACAGCACTACCTCTTTGATAATGTTTGATTTGGACAAATTTAAACAAATCAACGACACTCTTGGGCATTTAACGGGAGACTTTGTACTAAAAGGGTTTGCTAATATTTTGAAAAGAAATCTACGGAAAACAGATATCGCAGGAAGAATCGGCGGAGAAGAATTTGCTATGATTTTACCAAATACAAATCTAAAAAATGCTGCGATTTTAGCAAATAGAATCAGAGAAGAAGTTTCAAATCAAACGACAAAAATTGACGGCATAAATATAAACTATACCGTCAGCATAGGCTTAACTGCGCTGCTTTATGATGATATTAATTCTGACAGTGCTTTTGCTCGTGCAGACAATGCACTTTATGTTGCAAAAGCAAATGGACGAAACAGAGTGGAACTAAATTAAAAGGGAAGTCTCAAATAGCGATAGCCTGCCAAAGCAATTAACGACCTTGGTTTAGCGGTTATCTAAAGAATGCCAAAACGGGTCCATATGGCAAGATACGTTTTACCTACTTATCGGCTATAGTTGAACACAAAAAAGTTGGAAAAATAAAGATTGTTTTTATCAAAACAAACGATAAATTGATACCGTTAGTCTCAACTAATCCAGAGCTTACTGATGATGAAGTTATTGAGATTTATAAGAGAATATGGCATATTATAGAAAAATCAGTTTTATTGCCTGAGTGCATAAATGAAGATACATGGCATAAGATGCCATAACGTGAGTAGATATGAAAATAAGAAAATGATAATATGCGAAGAGTAAACTTAAATTGATAAATAAAAATGATGTAGGAAGGCGTTTAAAATAAGACATTTTTAACACTTGGTGACTAAAGTGATTTTTTTCGAAACTTAAAAAGGCTTGATAAACTCGTGTATAAGGTAGTTTTGAGAGGTTTTTTACTATTGATGGTGCGGATGAGAGGACTTGAACCTCCACACCTTACGGCACCAGATCCTAAGTCCGTTTTTTAGTGTTTTTCATCTTTTCTTAAACTGTTTCATTTTCTTTCAAAATCCCTATATTTAGGACTTTGTAAAAGGTTTTAAATTTTCATTATATATCATCTATTTTCATTGTTTTTCAAATTTTGTAGTAAAAACTGTAGTAAAAAAATATGATTTTAGAAAAAAACATCAATCCACTTTTTCAGGAATAAGTTCAGGAATTATCTGTGAAGCAAAAAATGAGTTCACTTTAAGACGAAGCGGTGCTTTACTATGTTTACTTTCAATATAACCCATTTTAGTTAGTGTACTTACAAGTTTTGTTGCAGTACTCACACTTTTGCCGATAGCTGAAGGTACATACTTTCTTTCCAGTTCACCATTTAACAATAAATGAGAAAACAACTGTTCAGAATATTTAGGAAGTGCCTCTCTGTTATAAAACATCCCTTCTTGCGAAAATCTTACAAATTTTCTTATTTTTTCATTGAGCTGATCAAGTCGCAAACCGTGCCCCATAAACTCTATTTGATCTAATGCTACCCCAAGCATATATTTCAAATAACCTTCAAGTCCTCTGAGTGATAATTCACCCCTGCCGTCAGTTGCACCTTGTTGCTTCATATCTGCATAAGACAAGTATGTTTGGTACTCTTTCACATCCCTTGCTAGTCCTCTTGATATATTCCATAACCCGTAACCTTCAAGTTTCATATTCCAAAACATTGCATCAAGATGTAATCTTGAAACCCGTCCGTTTCCATCTAGGAAAGGGTGAAGATATACTAAACGATGGTGAGAGCTAAGTGCTGCAAGCAGTTTTATTGCTTTTGTAGAGCTGCTAAACACCGAGCTGTACGCTTTTTCATAGTAATTAAAAACCGTATCTATTAAGTCACTATCAGGGGCTATGTGGTTGCCAACTTGAACATCTCGGTTTCTAAACTCACCAGGTATCATCTCTATTAGTTCATTTTCTTGTTCAAGCTTTGTAAACTTTCCCATCCCTTCACTAGAATAAAACAGTCGATGAATATCTTTGATAAAGTTTCTATCAATTACGCTACGCTCCATAGAATAACTCTCGACAAACTCTTGTGTTGTGATATGGGCAACCGAAAGCTCTTGAAGAGCTTTTTCTTTTGAATCATCAGAGAACTGTTTGAGCATAGCTTTTTCAATATCTATCGGATGTGTACTCTCAGCTTCTATCCTGTTTGAATAATAGCTGTTAGTAATCCGCAGAACATTTCTAAAAGCACTTACAACATGTTGGTTATATCCACTTGCAATTTTTGCACTTTCAATACATACTTTTTCTGCAAGTTCTAATAATTCTGGTTTTATTTGCCCCTTAAGATCATAAGGCATAATTGGAGATATTAACATTTTACCCTTCCTTAATGTCATTATAGCTACTTTTTCTATTTTACTGCAAATTTTACGAGATAAAATACGAGTAAAAAATTATCAAAAACTCCAATATTTAGGAATATAAACAGTATAATTTAATTTATATTTATATTTTTTTACGAGATAAATTACGAAGTATATTATGAAATTATTTCTCTTTTCAACATTTCCCTAAATAATTCTACGGGATAGTTATAGCCAATAGTTTTATAAAGCGTTTTATTTAACTTCTTATTTGTTGCGTAAATATCATCACCCATCTCTAAATAACTCTCGATCTGCTTTTTCATATCATTCATTGAGGCAATAACATTTCTATTGGAAGTTTTAGAGTAGTTAAATGTTTCCATGCTCTCTAAGATTTTTTCAAACTGACTTTGAGCTAATCCACTTTCTATTAGGAGTTTAAATACTATTTCTCTTACAACCTCTTCAAAATGTTTAAAATTATCTGCTATTAATCCAAACAAGAAAAAAGAGTACAGAGTCTTATTGTTGGTAAGCAAAACACAATTATATCTTCCAAATTTTAGAAGACTACAATGAAAATCATCTATATCACTGCAAAAAACGGAGCAAATCGGACACCTCTGCCGTTTTAGTTCGGACACCTGTGCCGTTTCTAATCGGATAGTGATGCCGGAGATGATTCGGACACGTTGAAGAAAAAAACGGCACTTTATTTTCATTTAATAAAACTAAACTGAAGAGATATTTTCTAAATTTAAATACACTTTTTGTAAATGATTTTACAAAGGTGTTAAATGAGGATAATATCAATGAAACAGGTTCGAGATGTACTGCAACTTTATAATGTTATGAATTTGTCGTTACGGAGAATTGAAGGTGCTACAAGAGTAGCTAAAAGTACTATATCTGATTACATAAAAAGATTTAAAAATTCTGGTTTAAATATTGAACAGATTAATGTTTTAGATGATGACGCACTAAGAATGCAACTGTTTCCTGAACACTCCTCTGTTATAGTCTCTCGTAGAGCAATGCCTGACATGAACTATCTGCACA
>MNYP01000075.1 GCA_001873135.1 Helicobacteraceae bacterium CG2_30_36_10 | reverse complement strand
CTCTCCAAATATAGCTACACCTGTTCTAGGTGTTAATTTCTCGTTTGTTGTTTCGATATTGAAGTTTAATATTGTTTGAGGCATAATTCAATTCCAAGTTAGAAAAAGTTACACCCGATAGGTGAAAATTTTAGGTGTGACTTTTTCGCTTTAAAGTACCTAATTATAGAGCAAGTTGGCTTGTTGTCTAATTTGGTATGGAATTATTGGGGTTTAACCATTTCCACATGCCAAAGAAGATATAATGTCAAAATTAAATTTCATGTCAATTATAAATTGACATATTAACGGAAATACCAAGGAAAAACATGAGACAAAGCGACTTTTTAGAACTCGGACTTATTAATACTCTGCGAGTTGACAGACACACGCCACACGGCATATTTTTAATGGCATATGACGGCAATGATGTATTGCTTCCCCAATCATATGTCACAGAGGAGATGGTTGAAGACTCTCTGCTGGACGTATTTTTATATACCGACTCAGAAGACAGACTTATTGCCACCACACTCAAACCCGTTGCAATGCTTGATGAATATGCACTTTTTGAAGTAGTTGATGTTGCACCATTTGGAGCATTTATGAAGTGGGGGCTTGCAAAAGATCTGCTTGTTCCCAATATGTTTCAAAAAGAGCCTTTTAAAGTTGGAGAAAAAAGATTTTTGCGTGTTGTCTACGATGAGAAAACACACCGTTTAGTCGGAACCGAAAAACTCGGCGATTTTTTTGAAAAACGGGTAAAAGGCTTAACTCCAAACAGTGAAGTGAAGATTATTGTTATTGCCAAAACGCCTCTTGGATTTAAGTGTATAGTTGAAGAAAAATACGAGGGTCTTATTTACCATAGTGAGATTTTTGAAAACATTCGACTTGGCGATGAAAGAAGTGCTTATGTAAAAACCATCAGAAAAGACGGTAACATCGACCTGACTTTAAAAAAGCCCGGAAGTAAAAAAAGTGCTTCTACAGGTGACAAAGTACTTGACCTGCTAAAAGAGAACAACGGAATTATGCCTTACAACTACAAAAGTGATGCAGAGCTGATAAAAGATATTTTTTCAATGAGCAAAAAAGATTTTAAACGCTCTTTGACAAACTTGCAAGACAAAGGTCTTATTGAAGTGAAAGATACCGGCATATATACAAAGGAATAAAAGTGGCAAAAAAGAAAAAAAGTGTGGAGTTATCAGACCAAAAAATAACTTTTAATATTTTAAAAGTTTCATACAAGGTTATCCGTTACTATCCGACTTCTATGGAGCTTGATGTCATGGTTTATGAAGACGATGTTAAGATTGGTATGCAAAAAATTGCTTTTGCTCATGTTCCTAAAGAAATAAAGAGAATCATAAAGCCAAACTAACTATAATATTTCCAAATTAAAAGCTAGTACAAGGAAATATTCTCATGCCCGACTCTTATTTAAACACACACCCCGACGAAAAAGGTTATTTTGGTAAATTTGGAGGCTCTTATATTCCTCCTGTTTTAGAACAGCCTTTTGCAGATATTACTAAAGCCTACAATGAGCTAAAGAACTCTCCTGAATTTATTAAAGAGTTGCAGTATGTTAGAAAACACTACCAAGGTCGCCCTACTCCCATCTCCTTTGCGAAAAACCTGACCGAGCACTGTGGCGGTGCAAAAATCTACCTCAAACGTGAAGACCTCAACCACACAGGTGCACATAAACTCAACCACTGCATGGCAGAGGTTATTTTAGCTAAGCACTTAGGAAAAACAAAAGTTATTGCCGAAACCGGAGCCGGTCAACACGGAGTTGCACTTGCAACTGCTGCTGCTTATTTTGGGTTAGAGTGTGAAATTCATATGGGTGAAGTAGATATTTTAAAAGAGCACCCTAATGTAGTGAAAATGAAAATTCTCGGTGCTAAAATTATACCGGTAACTCATGGACTTAGAACTCTAAAAGAAGCTGTTGACAGCGCGTTTAACAGTTATGTTCCCCAAGCAGAGACTGCCATTTACTGCATAGGTTCAGTTGTCGGACCTCATCCCTTTCCTATGATGGTCAGAGATTTTCAGTCAGTTATAGGTTTTGAAGCAAAAGAGCAGTTTTTTGAACACGAAGAGAGGCTCCCTGACAACATTGTTGCCTGTATTGGCGGCGGCTCAAACGCAATGGGTATTTTTTCTGCCTTTATCGAAGATGAAAAGGTAAACCTTTACGGAGTTGAGCCTATGGGAGTAGGTTCAATGGTGGGGCAACATTCAGCAACTCTTACTTTTGGCACTGAGGGAGTTATGCACGGTTTTAACTCAATAATGCTAAAAGACGAAAATGGCGAACCGGCACCTGTTTACTCCATAGGTTCAGGCATAGATTACCCATCTGTGGGACCGGAACAGGCTTATTTAAAAGAGAGTGGCAGAACAAAAGTCGGACTCTGTAATGACGAAGAGGCAGTTGATGCCTTTTATAAACTCTCACAACTCGAAGGGATTATCCCTGCTCTTGAATCAGCCCACGCTGTTGCCTATGCGATGAAGTTGGCAAAAACATTAGGTAAAGACAAAACAATACTTGTAAACTTAAGCGGCAGAGGCGAAAAAGATATAGATTTTGTGGTCGAAAATCACCCTATTCCTAACGCTAAGTTTTAAAGAGCTTGGCATGTGGATTTGATTGGCATGTGGAAATTTTAAAAACAAATTATAGGAGCATAAAAGTGATTGCAAAATTCATTGAGAGCATCGGCGATAAAACGCTTGGTACTCTCTCTTCCTTTTATGAAGCATTGAAATTTACTTTTATCTGTTTAGCACACATGGTTACTCCAAGTAGTTACAACCCTGCAATGCGAATGGTTTTAACAAAACAGATTTATTTTACGGCGGTTACCATTATTCCTTTATTTGTGATGATGGCTTTTATTTTTGGTTCAGTCATCATCGGAGTCGTAATTGCTCTGGCAACCCAGTACAACCTGCAAGACAAAATCGGTTCTATTATTATCACTTTTGTTATCGATGAATTTTCTCCATTTTTTACGGCTCTTCTTATCTCTTTGCGTTCTGGGACGGCAATAAATACGGAAATAGCAGTTATGAATGTCAACAAAGAGCTCAACACTCTGAGACAATACAAAATAGATTTAATCGATTATCTCTTTTTGCCCCGTATTATAAGCGGCATAATAAGCATAACCTCTCTCTCTATCATTTTTGCACTTATAATGCTGAGCAGCGGGTATGTTTTTACTCTTTTGTATATGAACATGGACCTGCACACGTATAAAACCATACTTATCAATGCTATTGAAGTAAAAGACCTGATTATACTGCTTTTAAAGAGCCTTGCTTTTGGCTTTGCGACTATGCTTATTCCTATATATAGCGGATTAAAAGCGGGAGCGGCTTATACGGCTATTCCTATCTCCGTACTTAATGGGATGGTAAAACTCTTTATTGCCATATTTTTAATCGAGGTGTTATCATTACTCATTCAATCACTATAAAACTCTTTGAGAGCTATTTGGAAATAGGTCAATACATAGATACTTTAGAAGATTATTCGCTTATTTCTAAAGATACGCCACTTATATCAAACCTAAATATGCTTGAGAACATAGCACTTATAAAAGAGGTTCACGAACTTCTGAGTATAGAAAAAGCAGAGAATATTGCAAAAGAGTCTCTTGAAAAAATAGGACTTTCGCATATTGGTCTCAACAGGCTCAACCAGTGCAGCTCACTGGAAGTTTTTTATGTTATGTTTATTAGAGCGCTTATGAGTAGAGATATGAATGTTATAATAACAACACCGTTTTTTTTGATAAGCAACCTAAGAGATATTCAGCCGATACTTGATAATATTGAGATATTAAATACTCATAAAAATATTTTTATTTTCGATAATATAACAAATAAATCCCATTATGAAGGAAGCTCATGCCCTATAGTAAAATGAAACTTGCAGTGGGTATTTTTGTAGTAATACTATTTATAGCTATTGCTATGTCTTTGTATTTATTACTCAAAGAAAAAGGGACTTTTGAGAAAAGATACAGTTATCACTTCACTACAGAGAGTGCCAGCTCGTTCAATATAGGAATGCCTCTAAAAATTTCCGGTTTTAACATTGGCGTAATAGATGATATTTCCCTTAATGATGACGGGACCGTATATATGACATTTTCTGTGAGTAAAAACAACAAAAAATGGTTACGAGAAGAGAGTGTTTTAATACTGAAAAAACCTCTTATAGGCTCAGCTCATATAGAACTTTACTCTGCTATCGGCAATGAACCGCTCCAAGCCGGAAAAACTCTAAACATAGTTCTAAGTGATGATATCAACGATATGATTTCAAAACTAGAACCCGCCGTAAATAAAATGATTAATATTATTAACTCCATAGATTCTATTACATCTTATATGGACAGAGATGACTCTGAGTTGATGATAACACTGAAAAATATTGAAAAGTTCACTTCTAACTTGGCTAACAATAAATCTTTATTAACCACTATTACGGGCGATAAGAACTCTACATTAAGTTTAATAAATGCACTCAATGAAACAGCAAAGATTATGAAAGATATAAGCAAAACAACATCATCCCTTGATACTAAGATTATAGACCCCTCATCATCCGCTATCAAAGAGTTAGACGCTATTATGAGAGATGTAAAACACAAACTTGAAGCTTTAGATGCAACTGTAAAAGCTGTTGGAAGTTATGACACAGAGATTTTAGATATAAAAGAACAAATTTCTGCAGGTTTACAAAAATCAAATCAGATTATAGACAAGGTTGACGCCTTAATGCAAGATGAAAAAAAATCAGAGGTTACACTGCCATGAAAAAAATAATTATTTGCTTTAGTTTATCGTTACTTTTTATAGGATGCTCTTTTAAGACACCTCCAAACCAGTGGCACTACAACAGTGCGAATGCTTTTGAAGCTTACAAAAAAGACTTCCTAAGTTCTAATGACTCCTTAGCTAAAAATGATTACTCACGAGCAGTAAAACATGCAAAAGTAAGCTCCGACCTTAGAACTCTTGCCCGTATATATCTAGGAGAATGCTCATTAAATATTTCAGTCGGGCAAGAAGATGAATGCAAAAAGTTCAAAGATATACAAGATGTTGTCAATGACCCATTTCTCAATGCCTACTATAGTTTTATAACATTCCAGTTAAAAAAAGAACAAATCCCCCTTCTTCCACAGGTTTATCAAGATTTTGTTTGGCATGTGGAAAATCTAGAGTATAAAGAAGCAAATGAAGATATTTTAAAAATGGACGAGGTTACCTCTCAACTTCTGGCTGCCTCACTCTTAAAAGAGAACATCCATAATGAGCTTAGAGATAAGATGATAGAGTTAGCTTCCTTTCACGGCTATAAAAAAGCTGTGATATTCTGGCTGGGTGAAGTTAAGAATAACACTCTTGACAACAAGAAACGAGAAGAAATATCTAAAAAAATCTCTATATTAAACACTAAAGGCTAGAGGTAATTACTTTATGAATGAAAAGATTAATCAAGTTGCAAGTGGTGGTGATATGCTTATATGGGCAGTTATGTTTGGTATATTGGTTGTTGTAGTTGGATATTTAGCATATATAAATAAAGATATCCAGAGGTAAATCCCAACCGAGGCCGGGATTAAGGAGAATATATAATCTTAATGAGTCAAAAAAGACTATATATGGAGAATCGTAGTAAAATTATATGGTGAAATAGTTACAAAAGCGTTAATAGATTTTTAATAATCATGGGTATAATTACTTCTAAAAAAAAGGAATTGTTTATGAAGAAATGCAACTCATTAGAAGAAGTGAGAACAGAACTGGATTTAATAGATGAAAAACTTGTAAAGCTGATTGCTGATAGAAGTCACTTAGTCAAACAAGCTGCTTCTTTTAAGAATAGCATTGAAGAGGTAAAGGCTAACAATAGAATAGATTTCATTATTCAAAGAGCTAGAAAAAGTGCTATAAAAGAGGGAATATCCCCAAACATGATTTCAGAACTTTTTACAATAATGATAGATGAGATGATTGAAACAGAGATTTCAGAGTTTAGAAACGCTGATGCATTTTAATGTTTAAAATGAAATTTTTTTTATTATCAATCATTACTTTCATACACTTAGTTGCATTCGATGCGTTTATTACTCCAAGCAAACTTAAAGACTCTTTTGAGAACAAAAAGTTGATTATTCTAGACGTAACAACAAAAGAGATTTATAAAACCGGTCACATCAAAAATGCCATACACGCAGACATCTCTCTCTTTAGAGATATAAAAGAACCTTCCCTTCTGGCTCCAAAAGAGAAGATAGAGCAAGAACTAAAAAAGTTGGGTTTAAACTCCGATTCTTCCGTAGTTATATATTCCCGTAGCAGTGAGCAATCTATTTTAAGTTCTAGCTTCTTGGCTCTAGTCCTCATTCAAGGCGGTTTTGAAAATATAAGCATACTAAACGGCGGTTATATGGCGTGGGTATTTGAAAACGAGTTCTTAGTCTCCTCTGAACCAAGCTACGCTCAAAACGATGGAAATGTAACGCTAACTAAAACAAATATCTTAGTAGATTTAGAGTATTTAAAAAACAATACTTCCAAGATAATGCTTCTTGATGCAAGGTCTCCTATGGAGTATTTCGGAGTTGAAAAATCTAAAGATATAAATGCAATCGGTCACATTCCACATGCCAAGAGCAGTTACTATAAAGACAAGTTTTTAAAAGATAACACGCTAAGAGAAAAAGAAGAACTTGAACAAATTTATATAGAGGGTCATGAACTCCAACCCGAAGATGAAATAATCGTCTATGGAGATACTATATATTCTGCATCCATGGAGTGGTATATACTCTATAAACATTTAAACTTTAAAAACGCAAAACTGTATGAAAAATCTTTTATAGAGTGGGGCAATTTGGATAACGCTGCAGTTACAAGGTTTAAGTGGGAGTAGTCTGCAGAAAATCATTGGTTAGGAATTTTTCACTATAATAAACAAAATTTTTAAACAAAGGAAAAACATGAAAGCTCTTCTTCTTGTTCTTATTACTTCGCTCTACCTGAGCGCATCAAACGGTTTTGTTACTCCAAAAGAGTTAAACGCACTCCTTGAAAATAAAAATCTTGTTCTTATTGACATAACAGATAAGGAAACTTATGACGCAGGGCATCTTCCAAACGCCTCTCTTGCAAATGTAGATGATTTTAGAAAACAGGTTCAAAAGCACCAGCTTATGAAATCTTCTAGTGAAATAGAAGCTATTGCACGTTCACTTGGCATAAACAACGACTCTATTGTCGTCATTTACGGGCACGGCAAGAAAAAAGAACTTCTAAAATCGAGTTATGTTGCTCTCTCACTCATCGTAAACGGCGCTAAAAATGTCTCACTTTTAAATGGTCAGTATGACGACTATGCACGTGAATTTAAAGTAGAAAAAGAGACTCCAAAAGTGAAAAAAGGCAACTTCACCGCGGTATACAACCCTGATATTTTGGTAGATTTAGAGTATGTTAAATCTCATATCACAAAAATCCCGATGCTTGAGGCGAGATCTCCTGAGTATTATTACGGTACAGAACTCTCAGACGGAGTTCAAAGAGCGGGACATATCCCTAAAGCAATGTCTAGTTTTTGGAAAGATAAATTCAACAAAGACAACACGCTGCGCTCCAAAGAAGATTTAGATGCGATTTTTATGCAAGGCTATGCTCTTCAAAAAGAGGATGAAGTCATACTCTACTGCACGGGTGGGCTTGAAGCTTCTATGAACTGGTATATTCTTTACCAAAATATGGGTCTCAAACATGCAAAACTCTACGATGCTTCCATGAAAGAGTGGGGAAACAGAAACGACACGCCTATAACAAAATTTAAATGGGAAACATTTACAAAATAAAGTTTTATTGTAGATTATTGTTTCGGCATGT
>MNYP01000002.1 GCA_001873135.1 Helicobacteraceae bacterium CG2_30_36_10 | reverse complement strand
ACTATGCCTCACAAAACAGCATCCAGATAAGTGTGTATGATGATAAGCTACTCATGTGGAATGCCGGAGAACTGCCGACACAATGGACGCTAGAAACGCTCATGCATAAACACTCATCAGAACCTTTTAACCCTGCTATTGCGTATCCTTTTTTCTTGGCTGGATATATAGAATCATGGGGAAGAGGAATTGAGAAAATCATAGAAGAATCACAAAAGTTCAATGGCATCACACCAAATTTTAGATGGCAGAATGGTTTATGGGTTGAGTTTGATTTTAATAACTTGGGTGAAAAAGTTGAAAATGGGTTGGGTGAAAAGTTGGGTGAAACGCAGCAGGCTATTATGAAGCTCATGCAGAATAATCCAAAAATTGCAATTACAAAAATGGCTGAAGAACTCGAAATCAGTACAACAGCTATAGAAAAACATATTAAATCATTAAAAGAAAACGGTTATATAGACAGAGTCGGCGGTGCCAAAGGCGGACATTGGGAGATTATGAAATGAGCAGTTGGATACGAGAAGCACACTATGTTGAAGAGAAATTTTTAGAGCAACTCAAGACCTTGAGATGGGATACTTTAGTTGTAGAAGATAGTGATAATAAACATAGAACCGATAAAGCTCTTTTAAATAGAACTAGCTTTAAAGAGGTACTATTAAAAGATAAACTCTCATCTGCCATCAAAAGAATCAACGGCTCATGGCTCAAAGATGAGCAGGTAAAAGAAGTCATAGCAACTTTAGAAAACATCAACAAATCTTCTCTTTTTGAGAGTAATTTGGCATGTACCGAACTGCTCCTTGAAAATACATCCGTAGATGTCAACCATGAAACAGGAGCAAAGTCGCCAACAGTGCGATATATAGATTTTGACAACATAGAAAATAATGAATTTTTAGCTATTTCTCAATTTATGGTTGATGGCGCTCAGACTATCATTCCAGATATTACACTCTTTGTCAATGGAATCCCTTTGGTTGTTGTAGAGTGCAAAGCCCCAGATGTAACGGACCCAATAGCAGAGGGCGTAAATCAGCTAAAAAGATACATGAATACGAGAGAAACAGAGCAAAGCGAAGGAGCGTCAAAGCTTTTTAATACCAATGCATTTTTAGTTGTAACTTCAAGAACACAAGCCAAATCTGGAACCATTAGCTCAAAACTAGAGCATTTTTTAAGTTGGAGAGACCCATATCCTATGTCGCTAGAAAATTTTGGAAGCGATGAACAAGATATTTTAGTGGCTGGAATGCTTGAGCCTCAAAATCTGCTTGAGATTATGCGAGATTTTATTATAGTGATGGGGACTGGACGAAAAAGAGTAAAAATAGTCTGTCGTTATCAGCAATACAGAACAGTCAAAAAAACTATAAAAAGAATTTTAGAGGCAAAAACTTTAGAAGAGAGAAACGGAGTTATCTGGCATACACAAGGAAGCGGTAAATCTCTTACAATGGTGTTTTTGATAAAGCATTCAAGACACATAACGCAGATGCAAAAGTATAAAATTTTGTTCATTGTCGATAGAAGTGATTTGGAAGAGCAACTCGAAGATACTGCGGCACTAACAGGCGAGAAAATATCTGTTGCCATGAATGGAAACGACCTTAAAAAGAAGCTCTCAAATGATGTGAGCGATATCATCATGACCATGATGCAAAAATTTAATGATGATGAAGCACTTAAGTCGTTGAGTGATAAAAAAGAGATTATAATCCTAATAGACGAGGCACATCGCACGCAGTACTCAAAACTAGGAGCAGCTCTAAGAACCGCACTTCCACATGCCATAAGAATCGCATTTACAGGAACACCTGTAGAAAAAACTTTTGACTCCTTTGGTTCGTACATAGATACGTATAAAATACGAGAAGCGGTGGAAGATGGGGCAACAGTTCCAATCATTTATGAGGGGATGACTTCCAAAGATAGTATTGATAATAAAAGTGAATTTGACGGTAAATTTGAGGACCTATTTGTAGATTTGACAAAAGAGCAACAAGAGATTATCAAAAAAAAGTATGGCACAAAAGGCGATATTTTAGAAGCACCAAAAAGAATCGAGACAATCGCCAAAGACATGGTGAGACACTATGTTGAAAACATATTGCCAAACGGCTATAAAGCTCAAGTAGTAAGCTCATCAAGAAAGGCAGCACTCAGATATAACCAAGCCATAAAAAAGGCACTTGGTAAGTACCATGAGAATATGGCTGATGCTAATCCATACAAAGTCTTAGTGAACAAACTTAGTTCTGCCGTTGTAATCTCACACAAACACAATGATAATTCAGATGAGTTTCCAAAAGAGTTTAGCTCAAAAACACATAAAGATAAAAGTGTAGCAGATTTTAAAAAGCCCCTTTTTACAGCATCACCTTATGATGCAAATGAGGGAGATGATATATATGATTCCCTAAAAACTTCACAACTGGCTTTTTTAGTTGTAAGTGATATGTTGCTTACGGGTTTTGATGCGCCGATAGAGCAAGTTATGTATCTGGACAAAAAGTTGACAGCGCACAATTTGCTTCAAGCCATAGCAAGGGTAAATCGTACATACGAAGGTAAAACCAAAGGGTTGATTGTTGATTATTACGGAGTTGGTGCGCATCTTAAAGAAGCTTTAGCAGCGTATGAAGCAGAAGATGTTCAAGATGTTATGAATGACAAAAGTAGTGAACTTTCACATTTAGAACTCTCTCATAGAAAAACAATGCAGTTTTTTACAGAAAATGGAGTCGAAGAGATAAATAAAAACAACTTGGAAGATGCAGTAATTTTATTGGCTGATGAAAAACTCCGCCAAGAGTTCAAAGTGCTCTTTAAAGAGTTTACAAAACTTATTGATTTTATTTTACCTAACCCTATAAAAAAGTATTTTTTAAATGATGTGCAGGTATTGGGTCTTATTAAAAATGAGGCACAAAGACGATATAGGGATTCTGAGCTAAATATTGAGGGCATTGGTGCAAAAGTTAAGGCACTCATTGATGAACATTTGATAAGTGAGGGCATAGAAACAAAAGTACGACCAATATCAATTTTTGATGATGAATTTGGTAATGCACTTAAGGGCAAACCAGATAAAGCTGTTGCCTCAGAAATGGAACATGCACTTAGATATACCATACGAATTAACATTGATAAAGACCCGATTTATTACAAATCACTTGCCCAGAAGTTAGAAGAAATCATAGCAAAGCATAAAGGCGAATGGGAAAAACTTGTCGAAAAACTCTCTAAGTTTAAAAAAGAGATGCAAGGCGGAAGAGAACTTCTTGAAGTGTTTGAGAAGCTCAATTGCGGTGTTTGTATGGCATATTATGATTTGTTGACGAGTTATTTTAGTGAAGAAGAGTGTACACCTTTGGTATGCGACACTATAGTCGATTTAGTTATCAATAGTGTAGAACAAGCTTCACGAGAGATCAAAAGAGTTGACTTCTGGGGTGCTACTGGAGAACACTCAAGACATAATCTTGAGAACTATTTGGTTGGTTTGATTGCAAACTCAAAACAGACTAATCTCATAAAAAATATTCCTGATATAAAAGAAAAGTACATGAGTATTACTAAAGAAAACCATGAACTTCTAAAGGGTTTAGAACTTGCTAATTGATTATGAAATAGTTAGATCTAATCGCTCTAGTATTGGAATAACCGTTGAGAGAGATGGTAGTATTGTTGTAAATGCGCCTCAAGATTTAGAAGCAGATGAAATAGAGAAACATGTTTATAAAAAAAGGTTGTGGCTATGGGAAAAACTTGCTATTAAAAAAGAGTATCAAGAAAAAATAATAAAAAAAAGTTTTATCTCAGGAGAGAGCTTTTATTATTTAGGTCGCAGCTATCGATTAGAAATTATTGATGAAGATATAGGCTTGAAATTGAAAAAAGGTTGGTTTGTTCTTGGAAAGAAATATCAAACAAAAGCAAATGAGCATTTTAAAAATTGGTATAGTGAACATTTAAGGGCTAAAATAAAGGAGAGACTATCTCTGCTTACGAAAAAGTTAAATATTGAGATTCCTGCATTTCGTATTATGGAACTTGGATTTAGATGGGGTTCTTGTACAAAAGAAGGAGTGTTAAACTTCAATTGGAAGATTGTAATGGCACCAATAGGCGTTATAGATTATATAATCGTCCATGAATTGGTACATCTTAAAATACATACACATAGTGATTTGTTCTACAAAGAAGTGCAACGAACTATACCAAGCTATTTAGAGAAGAAAAAATGGCTTAAGGATAATGGGCAGGATTTGTTTATATAAAGTGAATAAATAGAGTGAAAGTATGTCCCAAGGTATGTCCCTATGGATTCTTAAACGATTTATTGTTTTGGAAAAAGGCTTTGAAGTGGGTGAATTGTGATGTTTGTAAGTGGTGTCAGAGGGGGGACTTGAACCCCCGACCCCCGGCTTATGAGACCAGTGCTCTAACCAGCTGAGCTACCCTGACATCCGTTTTGTAGGTCGGAATTATATATTGTTAAACCTTTAATAAGCTTAAAAATAAAAGAAAATCAAATATTTATCAGAGATTTACCATATCTTAGTTAAAATCACAGTCAAAATATACAATATATAAATCAAGGAAGAACATGAATTTTCAACCAATAGGCAAAAGGGTTTTAGTTAAAAGAGTAGAAGAAGCAAATACTACAATGTCTGGTATTATTATCCCTGATAATGCAAAAGAAAAACCATCACGCGGTGAAGTTGTTGCTGTTAGCAAAGAAGTCTCAGAGTTGGCATGTACAAATCAAGTTTTATTTGCAAAATATGCAGGCAATGAAGTTTCGATTGGGGCGGATAAATATATAGTTTTAGAAGTTGATGACATATTTGGAATCATAGACTAATTACTAAAAACAAAACTATAAAAAACAAGGAATTTATATAATGGCAAAAGAGATAATTTTTTCAGACAATGCAAGAAATGCATTAGCTCGCGGTGTTACAAAACTAAATGACGCAGTGAAAGTA
The DNA here is from genome assembly GCA_001873135.1 of Helicobacteraceae bacterium CG2_30_36_10. Classification (GTDB taxonomy): domain Bacteria; phylum Campylobacterota; class Campylobacteria; order Campylobacterales; family Sulfurimonadaceae; genus Sulfurimonas. Next base: position 24,371 of record MNYP01000002.1, on the reverse strand, counting down.
ACTATGGGACCTCGTGGTCGCAATGTGCTCATTCAAAAAAGCTATGGCGCTCCTATAATCACAAAAGACGGTGTCTCAGTCGCTCGTGAGATTGAGCTTAAAGATACACTCGAAAATATGGGTGCCCAGCTTGTAAAACAGGTTGCATCAAATACTGCTGATGAGGCTGGTGATGGTACAACTACAGCTACGGTTTTAGCAAATGCAATTTTTTCTGAGGGACTACGTAACATTACTGCCGGAGCAAACCCGGTTGAGGTGAAGCGCGGAATGGACAAAGCTTGTGAAGCCATTTTAGCAAACCTCAAAGCAGCCTCAAAAGCAGTTAACGGCAAAAAAGATATAGCTCAAGTAGCTACTATCTCTGCAAACTCAGACACTGCTATCGGCGATATGATTGCTGAAGCTATGGAAAAAGTGGGACTTGACGGTGTTATCACGGTTGAAGAGGCTAAAGGTATCTCTGATGAGCTTGAGGTTGTTGAGGGTATGCAGTTTGACCGTGGTTATTTAAGCCCATATTTCATAACAAATACTGAAAAAATGACTGCTGAAATTGAAAACCCTTGGATTCTTTTATGCGATAGCAAAATAGCATCACTTAAAGATTTACTTCCGGTTTTAGAGCAAGTTCAAAAAACTTCTCGTCCACTTCTTATCATCGCTGAAGATGTAGAGGGCGAAGCGCTTTCAACTTTAGTTGTTAACAAACTCCGTGGCGTTTTAAATATCTCTGCTGTTAAAGCTCCGGGTTTTGGCGACAGAAGAAAGGCAATGCTTCAAGACATCGCAACTTTGACTGCCGGAACCGTAATCTCTGAAGAGACAGGTCATACGCTTGAGGGTGCAACACTTGCTTCACTTGGTCAAGCTTCTCGTATAATCATCGACAAAGACAACACTGTAATCGTAAACGGTGCAGGTGAAGAGTCGGCGGTTAAGTCAAGAATTTCTGAAATTAAAGTACAAATCGATGCTACAACTTCTGAGTATGACAAAGAAAAACTTCAAGAGCGTTTAGCAAAACTTTCAGGCGGTGTGGCAGTTATTAAAGTCGGTGCTGCAACTGAAACTGAAATGAAAGAGAGAAAAGACCGTGTTGATGATGCACTCTCAGCTACGAAAGCTGCAGTAGAAGAGGGTATTATTATCGGTGGAGGCGCTGCTTTAGTTCGTGCTGCTGCAAAAGTAAAACTTGATTTAAGTGGTGACCAAAAAATCGGTGCTGAAATAATTCTTCGCGCTGTAAAAGCACCAATGAAACAAATCGCTGAGAATGCCGGTTATGACACTGGCGTTGTTATCAATGCTGTAGAGAATGCTACAAATGAAAATGTTGGCTTTAATGCTGCAACGGGTGAGTATGTAGATATGTACGAAGCAGGAATCATTGACCCGCTAAAAGTTGCACGCGTAGCTCTTATAAATGCTACTTCTGTTTCTTCTTTACTTTTAACTACAGAGGCAGCTATTTACGAGCTTCCAGAAGCAAATTCAGCCTCTTCTGATATGGGCAATGCAATGCAAGGTATGCCGGGAATGATGTAAATTTTTACATCATCTCTTTAAATCCCTAACTTTAGGGATTTAAATTATTAAATAATTTTTATACAGTCTTCACCCTTTGGAACAAGACACAAAAAGCTGTAAGGCTCATCTCCAATGGTTTCATAAGAGTGTGCAACTCCGGCAGGAATAAGCAGAATATCTCCGGCTCCCGCTTCAAATGTTTCCTCTGCAATTTTCACACTAGCACGTCCGCTTAGTACATACTGCTCATGTTCAACCGTATTTGTATGGAGTGGCATGTGACCTCCAGCTTCAATAACAAAGTTGCGCATGGCAAAGTTTGGTGATTCATCGGGAGAGAGAAGCATCTTCATGCTTACCCCTTTGCCCGCCTTTTGAGGCATGGCTTCAACTGCATCGATTTTTTTATGTAAGTACATAGTTAATCCTTCAAGATAAAATTTTGATAGCATAGCATAAAAGTGTAAAGTTAAAAACAAAATAATAAGCAGTATAATAAGCGATAAATGAATATGTGGTGAGCATGATGAAAAAAGAGATTATTGAACGGTATGAGCGTACTGCGGCTGGAGAAATCATCATTGATATATCAACACAAAAAATTGAGGATTTATATGATAATTTTGACAGGTTATCCCACTTTTTAAAAAAAGATTTAAACCAAGGTTTGGTTGAGTATATTATTGAAAGTGTCAGGGAGATTGAAGGGGAGAAATTTATTATCCAGTTTAACTTAGAGACTGATATAGAGCATGATTCTATTTCTAGAGTTAAAAATAGTATAAATAATTTTTTTATTTATCTGCAGGATGTTGAATCAAGAAAAATTAAAGAGATGATGCGGACGTCCATAATTTTTCTTGTTCTAGGACTGGTAATAGCCACTATTTCTGTGTTGATAAACCAAAGCGAGTTAGTTAAAACAAGTATTGCAACTGCTGTAATTGCAGAAGGGTTAACTGTTGCAGCTTGGGTGTCGCTCTGGGAGTCATTAGCTACATTTTTGATTAAATGGATGCCGCATAAAAAGATGATTTTACTATATAGGCGTATAGCGAATGCAAAAGTGATATTTAATTTTCATAAAAGTAATTATAATTCGTAGTATAATGTAATAACATATTAATAGATAAAGTAAAACATATGAAACAGATAACAGTCTCTTTAGTTTTAGGTAGTGGTGGTGCCAGAGGGATGGCGCACGCCGGTGTAATAAAATGGCTTGGAGAGCACAACTATAAAATAGAGTCTATTTCAGGCTGTTCTATGGGCGCTATGGTTGGTGGATTTTATGCAGCAGGTAAGCTTGATGTTTTTATTGAATGGTTAAGAAAAGTTGATGGTATTGATTTAATTAAGCTTTTGGACTTTCAGGGTTCAGGCGGATTTGTCTCCGGCGATAAGATTGTTTCAAAGATGAAAAAGTTGGTAGGGGACTCTCTTATAGAAGATTTAGACATTAAATTTACAGCTGTTGCCGCTGATATAAATGCGGAGAAAGAGGTCTGGATTAACAAAGGCTCTCTTTTAAATGCCATTAGAGCCTCTACTTCTTTACCGCTGTTTTTTGCTCCGTATATTCAAGACGGCAGGTCACTGGTAGACGGAGGTGTTTTAAACCCAGTTCCTATTGCTCCGACTTTTCGAGATAACACAGACTTGACTATTGCTGTTAATCTGGGTGGAAAACCACAGTCGCAAACTGCCCTGAGTAAAACAAAAAAAGAAGAAGATGGCATGTATGCTGTAGCAAATAAATCTTTTGAAGCTATGCAGAGTACAATCGCAAGAATGAAACTCTCTGCGTATCCGCCCGATATAGAGATAGAAATACCACGAGATTTATGTGGTATTTTCGAATTTGATAAGGTAGATGAAGTTATCGATTACGGGTACAACTTGTGTGAAAAAATTTTTAACCCAAGAAATACCTAATACTCTTTAGCTTCTTAAATGGTATCAAGTATAAACTATCATTTATATATATGATTAGTGATATACTAGCAGGCATAAGACATATTTATGTTATGAATTAAAGGGGTGTATTATAGAATCTGAATTAATCCTTGCCCAGTATAAAGATGCGGTTGACAGAAGTAGTATATTCTCAAAGGCTGACATTCATGGGTATATAACGTATGTGAATGACAAATTTTGTGATATTACCGGCTACAGCAGAGAAGAGCTTATAGGGCGTACTCATGCTATTATTAAAGATGCAAAGAATCCAATTTCACTCTACAAAGATATCTGGACTACTATTTCGAATGGCAAGGTCTGGTCGGGCATAGTAAAAAACAGAAAAAAAGATGGTAGCAGTTATTACGTTAATTCTACAATATACCCTATTAAAGAAGATAATGGAAAAATTTTAGAGTATATTTCAATCAGACAAGATGTTATGGAATTTATCAGAAGTCAAAAATTACTAGAAGTATATTCAACCGACAGTAAAACGCAATTACCAAATAGACAAAAACTCAATGAAAGATTAAAAATAAGTATGGATGCATTTATGTCTATACTTTTAGATATTAAAGATTTTAGTATAATTAATGAGCTATACGGTGAAAGCATGGGGGATAAGGTACTTTTTGAAATAGCTTTAAAACTCAAGAGTTATCTTACAAATGAAGGTGTAAACTTATACAAACTTGATTCAGATAGTTATTTAATATTGGTCGATGATAAGAAGTTATTTAGTAAATATGACTCATTAATTGAATTTACTTTTCTTTGTGAAGACAATTTTATTATTAACGACATTGTAGTTAGTTTTAATATTGGTGTAGCATATGGTTCTGATGCCTTGCTGAGTAACTCTTTTTCAGCACTTAAAGAGGCTAAAAAAACAAAAAATAGATTTTTTGTTTATAGTGACAAAAATAATACGAAAGAGCTGTATCAGGAGAATTTAAAAAAGTTTGATGACTTTAAAGATGCCCTTATTAACAATAGAATTGAGCCATTTTTTCAACCGATTGTAGATGCACAGAGCGAAGAGGTTGTAAAGTATGAATCTTTGGCGAGAATAATAGATAGAGACGGAAAAATAATAGCAGTTGCAGACTTTTTAGGTATAGCAGAAAAAAGTAGTTTTTTTGAAAATTTCACAAGACAAATGATTCAGAAAATATTTGCTATTTCAAGCAGTTCCAATAAAGAAGTTACTATAAACCTAACATATGAAAATATAAGCTCAAAGGAATTAGTAAGATATATCGAGAACAGACTTAAAGCCCACAAAGGACCTAAAATCACTTTCGAGTTACTTGAATCCGAAGAGATTAGTGATTATTCAGTTTTAGAAAATTTTGTAGATATGGTAAAAGGATACGGTTCGCTTATTGCAATTGACGACTTTGGAACCGGTTACTCTAATTTTGTACATCTCATTAAGTTTAAAGCGGATTTCATTAAAATAGATGGATCTATAATAAGTAATTTAGAGCATGACGAAAATAATAAATTAATATTGTCAATTTTAATAGAGTATGCAAAAAAAAATAATATTAAAATTATTGCAGAATATGTCAGTAGCCCTGAAATTGCGAAAATTGTAAAAGAGTTAGGTGTTGACCTGTTGCAGGGATACCATTATGGAAAAGCAGAAAATGCTAAGTATTATAATTTAATTGCTTGAATGCCAAGAAATATACTACCCCAAAAAGCCAAGACAACTTTTTTTAAATCTTAATTCCCTTCATTGCCTGTAATCTTATGTCACATCTTCAGCTAAATTTATATAGTCCTTATTGTTCATTTTCAAACTTTTACAATAAACATTCGTTGGGTTTTTGTATTGAAGTGTTTGGTGAAATCTCTTATGGTATAAAAGCCAATATTAGCATTATTTGTATATAATTATCTTAAAAAATAGCTTAGGAATTTAATGCAGAACCCTTTTGAATTAGGGCATATAAAAAATTATGTGCTTCTTTATGTGAGTGTAGTTGTGATGATGGTGCTGTTTTTCATAGCAAGTACACTTTTTAATGATGTTGAAGAAGTTGATAAAAAAGTATTTGATGCCAAGGAAGACGGAGTTCCACATGCCAAGAAAAAAATGCAGAATATTCAAGAGGTGAACAGTTCAAGAGTAAGGCTTATGAAAAAAGCTTATTAACTCTCTCCCGAGTGAGGCTTTTACTCTTTTGTAACAATATAAAGCTGTTCGTGATTTAAACGTTTTAAAATATCCATGACGCTTACAAAGTCTTGAAACCTTGACTCTTTATCACTTCTAAGAACTACGATTTGCTCTTTTGAGAGTTGAGACAACTTCTCTTGTAAAGTTTTTAAGTCAACTTTCTCTTTTTCAAAAAACATCTCGCCTTTAGCATTCACATAAACAGATATCTCTTTTTTAAGGTCTTCTTTTTTGCTGGCCTTGGCATGTGGAAGTTCAACGGGAATGACACCTTGTTTTATAAATGTTGCCGTCGTTAAAACCATAACCAAAAGAACAAGCATGATGTCTATAAAAGGGATTACGTTGATCTGGTCAAATCTTTTTTGAACTTTTTTACATTTTGCCATTTCAGTTATTTCTCTTTTTGGTCTTGAACAACATCATATTTTGTAAGAATTCTCTCAACTTTACGAAGGGCTATTGTATAAGCGACTATCGCCGGCATTGCAACAATCAGCCCCATGGCAGTTGCTTTGAGCGCAAGAGCAAGACCTATCATAATCTTTTTAGCATCAACAGATCCCATGTCACCCATAGCATAAAAGGTCAGCATGATTCCCATAACGGTACCTAAAAGACCTACATAAGGGGCATTTGCACCGATTGTGCTTATGATGCCAATGTTGTCTGTTAAATCCATTTCAAGATTGTCTCTGTGGTCATAGTCCTCAATTCGTACACTTTTGTAAAACATCATTCTTTCAATAAATAACCATAAAGTAACTACACTCATTAAGATTAATAGCCCCATAACTCCATAGTCAAGTGCACCTTCTGCGTAATTTAGCAAGTTTTCTGTCTGCATATATTTTCCTTAAAATTTTAGTAGTACGGTTGTTCCGTAATCTGGTTTAGATTTGAAACTCAGTTTTATGCCCTGCGAATCACAAAATCTTTTCACCATCGCCAAACCTATTCCAAAACCCTGCATTTTCTCATTGCTTTGGTAGTAGTTGTCAAAAATTTGTAAAAGTTCAACTTCATCCATACCACAACCGTAGTCTTGTATGTGAAGTGTAAAATCATTTAATTTGATTTTTATTATATTACTATTTGGTGAATATTTGACACCATTATGTATGATGTTGTCAATGACTTTTGCAAGACCTATTTTATCATTAAATATTTGTGTTTTAGCGAGGTCGAGTTTAAAAGTGATATGTGGGTAGATAGCATGCAGAAACTGAACTCTTTCATTTATGAGAGTATCTAGCTCAAAGTTTTCTTTCATCTCTTGAACACTCTGCGTTTTAATCATATAGTCAAGTTCGTTATACCTCTGTTGTAACATTGTGCAAGCACTCTCAATACGCGCTATTCTTTTCAAAGTTTTTTCGTCTTGCATATTTTTTTTAATCATATGAGCATTTGTCATTATAGTTGTTATGGGAAGGTTGAGTTCGTGCAGAGTCTCTTTTGAGAGATTTTGCAGGTTTGTTACATGCTCTTGAAGAGGGTCAATAGCCAACTTAGAAATAAAAACACCGGATAAGGTCACAAAACAGAGCATAACAATAGCAAGTAAAAGTATATTTTGAGTTTGCACAACCGCCAAAAAGTAGTGCAAAATACCTAAAAATGTAGCCACTGTTAAAAAATAGTATATGAAAATACTAAGTCGCAGATTACGAAACAAGTTTATAGCCAATGGAACGAATATTTTCTATTTTCATTTGAGGCAGAAGCTGTTTGATACGGTTGATATAGACTCGTATTGCTCCATCACTCCCGGACTCTGAAGAGTGCCATAACTCATCAACAATTAACTCTTTTGGTACAACGCTATTAACATGCTGAACAAGAAGCAAAAGTAAATCATACTCTTTTTTTGAAAGTTCTAACTCTTGCTTATCGTAGAAAAAAGTTTTATGAACTTTGTCATGGCACAAGAGATTAATGCACTCTCTTGTATCTGCTTTTGTCCGTTTAATGAGTGCGTTGACACGAAGTAAAAGCTCATCTGAGTCAAAAGGTTTAGTTATATAGTCATCAGCCCCATTTAAAAAGCCATTTTTGAGCATCTCTTTGTCTTTGTGTGATGTTAAAAAGATTGCCGGAGTTGTGTCATTTGCCTCTCGTAACTCTTTTAAAAGAGTTACGCCATCAATAAGCGGAACATTTATGTCGAGCAGATAGATATCAAACTTTTCATTAAAAGTTGTGTCGAGTGCTTTTTGACCGTTTGGAACATGCGATACTTCGTACGCATTATCTTCAAGTAAGTCTGTTAGAGTCTCTGCAAGAAGCAGGTCGTCTTCTAAAAGTAAAATTTTAATCGACATTCTCTATTGCCCAACTAATTGTTTCTCCTGCATACATGGGAACAACACCCGCATAATTGTCAGGAACAACAAAGGGACGTTTTTGCAGAGTTATCTCTTTAAATTCCGGGCAGATTCCGTAGATATTTTGAGCATTGTCACTTATAAAGGCTTGTAAATTCTTAAGCTTGCCATGCTGCTCAAAGACTTCACATAAAAGCTGTAAAGATATTGGTGCAGTAAAAACTCCCGCTGCACAGCCACATGACTCTTTTTTATGTTGAGGATGCGGTGCAGAGTCTGAGCCGAACATTACTTTTGGGTGCGCTTCAAGTGCTACACTTAAAAGTGCGTTCAAATCTTCGGGGCGTTTAGCGATTGGTTTGCAAAAAAGGTGAGGTTTCATCATCCCGCCAATAACGTCATCGAGAGTCAAAATAAGGTGGTGAACCGTAATCGTTGCATAAAGATTTTCATGTTTTTTGAGCATATCAACAGCGGCTTTTGTCGTAATGTGTTCCATAATGATTTTAAGTTTTGGAAAATTTGTAGCAAGCAGTTCATAGATACTCATAAACTCAGCCTCTCTGTCCATAACAAAGCCGTCAGTCTCGCCGTGAACACAGAGGGGAATACCTAAATCACTCATAGCCTCAAGGGTAGTTCTCATCTCCTCTATATTAAAAGATGAGACGCCACCCTCAGAGTTTGTAGTAATCCCCGCAGGGTAAAGTTTGATAGCAACAATGGCATCTGCAACATTCTCTAAAAATGCTTTGTCGTAGTTTTTGTAAAATAGCGTCATGTATGGTTCAAAAAAATCATTAGGAACAGTTGCCATTATGCGTGCTTTATAATCTTTAATATCATCAAGTGTCGCAACAGGGGGAACAAGGTTTGGCATTATAAGAGCGCCGCTGTAACTGTAGGCGCTAAGAGGCGCTACATTTTCAAGCATAACCCCATCACGAAGATGAAGATGCATGTCTAACGGCATTAAAAGAGTATGAGTTTTCATGTTTTCTCCTAAAAGATATAATTTTATAGTTGGCGAAAATTATATCAAAATAAGATTTAAACGTTTATGGCATGTGGAAGTTGCAGAGAATCTTTGGCCTCTTGTATCAGCCCATTTACTGAATTTTCATAAACTTTTACCAAATTTTTGTCGGTTGATTCAAAACGGGTAACTAAAATCGGAGTTGTGTTGCTTGCTCGAACTAAGCCCCATCCTTTTTCAAACTCTATTCGTACTCCGTCTACCTCAATTATCTCTCTAATGAGAGGAAAGTCGGCAGGTGGATTTTTAAGCAATTCTTTTATTTTGTCTATGATTTTAAATTTTTCAGACTCGGTAGTTTTTACTTTTAGCTCGTCTGTAGAGAAGACCTGCGGTAGTTTTGCAAGTTCTGCATCCAAGTCAATTCCATCATGAATAAGTTCTAACATTCTAAGTGTCGCGTAGATTGCATCATCATAACCAAAGTAACGGTTTTTAAAAAATATATGTCCGCTAACTTCACAAGCAAGGTCTGCCTTTGTTTGGGCCATTTTTACTTTTATGTTTGAGTGACCTGTTTTATACATTATGGCAGTTGCACCGCGATGTCTAAGTTCGTCATACATAACTTGCGAGCATTTTACTTCACCGACGACTGTAGGCTTGTCCATTTTCATGGCAAACAGAAGCGCCATCATATCGCCCTTGATATTGTTTTTATGTGTCAAAACTGCTATACGGTCAGCGTCTCCGTCATATGCAAAGGCATAATCTCCCTCTGCTTTAAGGAGTTTTTTAACATCTTCTAAATTGTGTTCATCTGAGGGGTCAGGATGATGATTAGGAAAAGTGCCGTCCGGGTCAACGTATAACCCTTTTGTGTTGAGCTGCAGGTTGCGAAAGATATCTTCTGTTACAACGCCGGCAACACCGTTTCCGCAATCATAAATGATTTTAGTATTCATACCCTTTATGTGTTGGAACTCTTCAACTAAAAAGTCAACATATCTATCTACAGCATTTATTTTGGTGACCTCTCTACTCTTGGCATGTGCAATGGTATCCATCGCTTCACATTCACGACCTAAAGAGTAGATGTCTTCACTGAAAAAAGGTGCTTTATTTACGGTTATTTTAAAACCGTTGTATTCGCTTGGATTATGCGAGCCTGTTATCATAACCGAAGCTGAGGGAACAATACCGTCCCACTTTTGGTAGTTTGTAAAATAGTTAACAGGAGTAGGAACAAGCCCCATATCTAAGACTTTTTTCCCGCCGGCATTCAGACCTGCGACTAAATACTCAAAAAGTATAGGAGAATGACTTCTGGCATCATAACCGACAGCTACATAATCTCCATTTATTTTTGAAGCTAGTACATACCCTATGCGTGTAACGCTCTGCTCATTTAACTCTTTGCCGTAAATTCCACGAATGTCGTACTCTCTGTAGATACTCATTTGTCTATTCCTCTAATTATTTTTACCATGATTTATATCTTAGTATTATTTATTGTGATATTCTACAGAAAAAGTCTTAGGAAATACTTACTTTTGTTTACAAACAACTTGGTATAATCAAAAAAGTATAATAAAAGGCTGTTCTATGAAATTTCTGCTTTTTCTTTTGACCCTCACACTTACACTATTCTCGGCGCATATAGATGATTTTGCTTCGAATATGGTACCAAAGAGAGTATAATACGGCTTTAGTCCAAGCTAAAAAAGAGAGCAAAGTTGTAATGCTCGTTTTGGTAGGAGACTACTGCCCTTGGTGTAGAAAGTTTGAGAGAAAAACACTCCAAAGTGCAAATATAGCTATCAATATACAAAAGAATTTTGTCCCGGTAATCGTTGATAAAATTTTGACAAAGAGAGATACTCGGAAAAATATTATACTTCTTTAGTCCCAACTGTCCGTTTTATTGACCCAAAAAAAGATGTGCAAATTTCTGAATCTGTCGGGTATAAAAAACAAAAGATTATGAACTATGGCTTAATAAAGTGCTGTTTTAAACACAAAGGAAGCAAATAGTGAGAAAAATATTTCTACTCTTGACCCTTTGTAGTTTAATTTTTGCAGAATCTATTTTTACACTAGAAAATACTAATAACTTAAAAGTTTATATGGCCGACGATAATGGTTTTATAACGCAAGAGCAAACGATTGCCATAAAAAAAATAGCTGAGAACAAACTCAGAGCTGCAGGGATAGAACTTAACAAAATAGATGCAAGTACTTTTATGGTTAAAGTAGAGTCCTGCTTGGAAGATATGGAATAAAATTTTCAATAAAAAATAAGAGAGGTAATTATGAGTGAAATGAAAACTATATATTTAAAAGAGTATAAAAAACCGGAGTTTGACGTAAAAGATGTTTCATTAATTTTTGATTTGTATGAAGAAGAGGCGATAGTTTCTAGTGTTATGAATATAGTTAAAGTTGATGCGAGTGTAAATGATATAGAACTAGATTCTGTTGACCTGGAGCTTTTAGAGTTGTGGCTCAATGACTTGCAACTTAAAAGTACGCGTTATATGTATGCAGATGAAAAACTCAAAATATTTAATGTTCCAAACGAATTTACTCTGAAAATCAAAAACAAAATATTTCCCTCAACCAACACAGAGTTAGAAGGATTATATAAGTCCGGTTCAATTTTTTGTACACAAAACGAGCCAGAAGGGTTTAGAAGAATTACCCCTTACCTTGACCGTCCAGATGTTATGAGTGTTTTTACCACTACTGTAATTGCCCAAAAATCCAAATATCCTATACTGCTGAGTAATGGAAACAAAGTTCAGTGCCACGACAGCTTTGATGAGAGGCATGGAGTGACTTGGCTTGACCCGCATCCAAAACCCTCTTACCTTTTTGCGCTTGTCGCAGGTGACTTGGGGTGTGTGAATGATGAATTTACTACGGCGAGCGGTGAGCATGTGGAATTGAATATTTACTGTGATTTAGGCAATGAGTCTAAATGTTTTCACGCTATGAAGTCGCTAAAAGAGGCTATGGTCTGGGATGAAGAGAAATATGGCAGAGAGTATGACTTACAAGTCTACAATATTGTGGCGGTTGATAGTTTTAACATGGGTGCCATGGAAAACAAGGGACTCAATGTTTTTAACTCTACCTATGTTTTAGCCGACAAAGATACGGCAACCGATGCCAATTTTATGGGAATTCAGAGCGTTATAGCACATGAGTATTTTCATAACTGGACGGGAAACCGCATAACTTGCCGTGACTGGTTTCAGCTTACTCTAAAAGAGGGGCTTACAGTTTTTCGTGACCAATGCTTTTCAGCCGACTTAAATTCTAAAGAAGTTGTTCGAATAGAGGGAGTGAAATCTTTAAGGGAGCGTCAGTTTGTTGAAGATACCTCTGCTACTGCTCACCCAATTCAGCCAGACTCATACATTGCAATTAACAACTTCTATACAGCAACAGTGTATGAAAAAGGTGCTGAAGTTATTAGAATGATTCATACACTTTTGGGTGAAGAGAACTACAGAAAAGCGACCGATCTTTACTTTGAGACCTTTGATGGTCAGGCTGTGAGAACAGATGACTTTTTATGGGCAATGAGCCGTGCGGGCGGAGTTGATTTGAGTACATTTGAACTTTGGTACCATCAATCGGGTACACCGACTTTGAAGGTTAAAGAGAGTTATGAAAAGGGTGAGTATAAATTAACACTCACGCAGGTAGTTCCACATGCCGTAGATGGCTCGGTACAAAAACCATATTTCTTCCCTTTAAAAATGGCACTCTTAGATGAAAACGGGGAGGAAGTTGTTGAAGAGACTCTGAGTGTTTCACAAGAAGAAGAGGTCTTTACTTTTAAAGGTTTTAGTTCTAAGCCTGTCTTGTCAATCAACCGTGATTTTTCAGCACCCGTAATCATAGAACAGCAAAAAGATGATTATGCTTTTTTGATGAAACACGATAAAAACAGTTTTATAAGATACGAATCAGCTCAGTCATTTGCAGTGTGCACTTTAGAGTCGATTATGAAAGGCGAGGGGATTAAAAAAGAGTTTACAGAGGCTTACGGGTACATCTTAGATCTGGATATTGACCTATCATATAAGGCACTGCTTCTGGAATTACCTAGTGTGTCAACTCTTATGCAGAGACAAGAAGTCGTTGATTTTGAGCCGATTTATGAAGCGAAAGAAAAACTCTCAAAACATTTGGCAAGAGAGCATAAAGATATACTTTTAGAAATTTACAACAGATTCCACATGCCAAGCAATGATGAGATTGAGAGTGGACATATTGGCAAAAGGGCAATCAAAAACCGTTGTTTGAAACTATTGTCAGCATTAGAGAGTGATGAGATAAGCCATATTGTAAAAAAACAGTATAAAGAGTCTTTGACAATGACAGACAGAGTTGTGGCTTTAGATATTTTAGAAAATACGCATGGCGATTTTGCCGAAGTCGCATTAAAAGATTTTTATAAGAAGTATAAAGATGACACTCTGGTTATGAATAAATACTTCTCAATTTTGTCAGCTTCAGAGAGAGACGCTACATTGCAAAGAGTCATAGCTCTGCAAAATGATGCAGCCTATGATAAGAAAGTTCCAAACTTGGTTCGTTCATTAATCGGGGTGTTTGCCAGAAATTATAAACATTTTCATGCAAAAAACGGACTCGGATACTCTTTTATAGCAGATAAGATTATTGAGATAGATAAAATCAATCCACAAATAGCTTCAGGACTGGCAGGAGCCTTTAAAATCTATAAACGTCTCAACAGCGTGAACAAAAAAATGATGAAAACAGAGCTAGAACGTGTAGTTTCTACACAGTCGCTTTCTAAAAATTGTTTTGAAATAATTAGTAAAATTCTTAAAAACAATAGTTAATTAGCTTTTATAAGTGATTAAACTCCTAATAATAGGGGTTCATAAAATTTTAATAAATAAAAAATGTAATAATTATTTTTTATATAATAATTATTTGTGATACATTTGTGATGAAATAGTGATAAAGTACATTAGAATTTATAAAGAGAGGTATATTACATGGCAAGATTAATTGTTCTAGGTGGGGGCGTATCTGGGCATACAGCTGCAACTTTTGCAGCGAAGTGGTTGGGTTCAGCTCATGAAGTTGTAGTTGTTACTCCAAATGCAAAGTGGAATTGGATTCCATCAAATATTTGGGTTGGCGTGGGTCAAATGAGTAAAGAAGAAGTTACTTTCGATTTAGCACCTGTATATGCAAAGGCCGGTATTACATACAAGCAAGCAAAAGCTGTCTCTTTAAATCCTGCAGGAAATGAATCAAGCGACAAACCTTTTGTTACTATCGAGTTTACTGAAGAGGGAAGAGCAGGAGAGAGTGAAAATATAGAGTATGACTATGTTATTAACGCAACGGGACCAAAACTTAATTTTGGTGCAACTCCTGGTCTTGGATTAGGCGATAAACTTGGTGAGTATACTGTTTCTGTTTGTACCCCAGACCATGCCACACATGCTGCCGATGAATTAAAAAAATGCATAAAAAAGATGAAAGCTGGTGAACGTCAGAAATTTTTAATCGGTACAGGACACGGTTTATGTACATGTCAAGGTGCTGCTTTTGAATATATCTTTAATATTGAGCATGAGTTAAAAAAAGCCGGTGTTCGTGATATGGCTGACCTGAAGTGGATATCAAATGAATCTTTTTTAGGTGACTTCGGTGTTGGCGGATTGCACATGAAAAGTATGGGATTTGCTGTTAGTTCAAAAATCTTTGCTGAATCTCTATTTACAGAAAGAAATGTTGATTGGATTATTGGCGCGCATGTAAATAAAGTCGAAGCAGGGAAGGTTCATTATGAACTGCTTGATGGTGATATGGGCGAAGAGGAGTTTGATTTTTCAATGTTGATTCCACCTTTTGCAGGAGTAGGTCTTAAGGCTTATGGCAAAGATAGTGCAGATATTACTGATACTATTTTTGCTCCAAACGGTTTTTTAAAAGTTGATGCTAACTACGGTGCTGGTGCTTATGAAAACTGGAAAGCATCTGATTGGCCTCAAACGTACCAAAATCCAACATACGCAAATATGTTTGCATGTGGAATTGCTTTCGCCCCTCCACATCCTATTTCAAAACCAATGAAATCACCAAATGGAACTCCAATCGGACCAACTCCTCCTCGTACAGGTATGCCATCAGGTATTATCGGTAAAACTGTTGCACATAGTATTTGTGACAGAATCTTAAAAGGTGAAGATGCTCCACTGCATGAAGCTTCTATGGCTCATATGGGTGCTGCTTGTGTTGCATCTGCGGGTAAAGGTCTATTTAACGGTACGGCTGCAGCTATGACTATTTATCCTGTTGTTCCGGATTTCGATAAGTACCCAGGTACAGGTCGTGATACAGAGTATACTTTTGGTGAAATAGGTCTTGCCGGTCACTGGATCAAACATATTCTCCATCATCTCTTTATGCATAAAGCTCAACTAAGAGTTGGCTGGACATTAATTCCAGAATAGAAATAATAAAATAAAATAAAAAGGAAAAATTATGGCACAAAAACATGGCGAAGAAAATATTAAAGCGTATAGTAAAAATTTTACTACAATGACACCCGGTCCATTTGCAAAGTGGTTGAGAACAAATCTTATTTTTCAGTTTATAAGATTTATAGTTATCAATATTAAAATGTTGGTAGTAGTAGGTAAAGGTCACTAAATTTACAAAATCCTCCTTTTTCGGGGGATCTTTCACAAAACTTTCATCCTATTTTTTACAAGGAATATAAATGATTAAAGAGATAATCACATATCCTACTCCTCCAAGTGTAGAGTACTCAACTGATGTTAGAGTTTTTAATGAAGAGCTTTTCTCTTTAATTGAAGATTTAAAAGATACTATTTCAGTGAACTCTTTAGAGGGTTTAGTGGCATTTCAAATTGGAAATCATTTTAATGTTGTAGTGGTTAAAAAAGAGGATGGAAGTTTTTTCGAGTTAATAAATCCTAGAATAATTACCAAAAAGGGAAATATTGTAGGTATTGAAAAAACGGCATACTTTGGAGGCTTAAGTGCAGAGGTAAAAAGGTATGACAAAATTAGTATAGTTTATCAGGATAGAGATTCTCATCAACACTCATTAAAAGCCGAGGGTGCTTTTAGTGTTTTGCTTCAGAGAAAAATAGATTATACATTTGGAGCTAATTTTTTAAATAAACTATCCTCCAAAGAAAAAGCCAGATTTGAGAAAAGCTTGGAATTTGGCAGCGATATTGCTATATCTGAGACTTGCCCAACAACTTTTAAAAGAGACTATTTAGTAAAACTAGCGAACAGTCTTATTATTGTTATTGCAATACTATTTTTTGTCTCTTTGTTTGTTGATGATAAAACATATTTATCTGAGATGTGGAAGTACCAACTCTATACTTCTTTTGGTGCTTTAGGTGTAAATATTGTTTATTTCTTTTATGCTCAGTATGAGGGAAAAGAATTTGCAACCTGCTCAAGTTGTCAGATTGGAAATATAATTGGAACAACGGTTATATCTTTAGTCAAATTGACCCTTCTTATGACGCTCTCTTACTTTTTAGTAAATCCACTCTAAAAACAGAGTTATTTTGGAAGTAGATATACCTCAATTAACAAAATATCAAAATCTGTTTATGGCGTCAAAAAATAAAATATTAACGCAATGGCTATCATATAACATTTCAAAAACTATTTTGAAACAGCATAATATTGAAGCTGAATATTTTATACAGAACTATGCTAATGGTGTATTTGACTACTTTATGGGTGTGATTTCTGGCTATGTTGAAATAGGCAGTTGCCCTGTTATGCAAGATTTACTTGCATATTTAAAAGATAGAGAAATCAGTGCAGATGAGTTGTTTGAAATATGTAGTCATTTTCGCCGTTCTATGGTTGATTTTTCTTATGATGCAGAGCTAAATTCAAAAGAGCTTTTCAATGAAATTTCCTATATATTTGATAAAAATTTTAGCAGTATTTTAAAGTACTATACCGATACAATTTTTCAAAAACTTATAGATGCAAGAGCAGAAGCACTTAAAGCAGGACAGGCAAAAGAGTATTTTTTGTCAAATATGTCACATGAGATACGAACTCCCTTAAATGCAATTCTTGGTTTTGTAAATCTTTTACTTGAAGAGAATATATCTAAAAAACACAGAAATTATTTAGATATTATAAATGATAGCGGGGAAAATCTTTTAAGCATTATTAACGATATTCTTGACTTCTCAAAACTTAGAAGCGGTGAGTTTACGATTGAGCCCAAAGTATTTTCTTTACATGAAGAGTTAAGTCACACTATGGAGCTTTTTGTTGCAAGTGCCGGTAGTAAAGACATTACAATTGTATCATTTATAGATCCTATGATTCCTCATGAACTTTTCAGTGATGCACTGAGAATTAAGCAAATACTCTCTAACTTTTTAAGTAATGCAATCAAATTTACTCCATTTGGCGGGCTCATAAAAGTTGAGGCAAGCTTTGAGGATAAAGTACTTAAAATAAGTGTTAATGATAATGGAATCGGAATAGGGGAAGAAGATATTGGCAATATTTTTACAGCTTTCGCGCAGGCTCAGTACAATGAGCTTAATAACTGTGAGGGAACCGGTCTTGGTTTATCTATTTGTCACCAGTTAGCAGAGCATATGGGTGGTAAAGTCAATGTTAAATCTGCTATTGGCTTGGGAAGTACTTTTTTGGTTGAAATTCCTATAGAAGTTAGTAGTGAACAGTCTCAAGTTTTTGATAAAATAAAAGAATTTTCTACCTTGAAAGTCATTGCTTACACTCAGAATGATGTACGCACAGAGAAGTATGAATCTTTTTTTAGGTACACAACAATATTTGGACTAAATGTTGAGATGAGTAGAAGTTTAGTTTCAGACTTTGACGTAGCACTGTTTATTCATGAAGATGTAGATGAAGAATTTAAAGAAAAAGTAATTGCTTCAGATAAAAAATATATAGCATTAATGAGTAAGCCTTGTGATGATTATGAAGAATATCCAAATATTACCTCTTTATGTTTTCCTCTTTATTCCTCAAAAATTATAAATACTTTTTCTGAATTGATACATCCAGAGATTATTTGTCCTTATATACGTAAAGTGTCTAAAAAGTTCATTGGTCATATTTTAGTAGCAGAAGACAATGAGGCAAACCAAGAGCTGATAAAAATTTTATTGTTGAAATATGGACTTAGTTTTGATTTGGTGGCCAATGGTCTTGAAGCTGTTAACTTATATCAGGCAAATAAATATGACCTTATCATCATGGATGAGCAGATGCCTTTAATGGACGGCAATGAGGCTGTGAAAGAGATACTTCAATATGAAAAAGTGAAAGGTTTGAAGCATACCCCTGTGTCTGCTCTTACAGCCAACGTGATTAAAGGGGCTAAGGAGAGAGGACTAAGGAGCGGGTTTGACTCATTTTTAGGTAAGCCTATTGTTTTAAAAGAGCTTGAGCGAGTCTTCCTAATGTACCTAAAAGTTGATAAAAGAGCCCAACAAATGGGTCTCTATGCAGATAAAAAAGTGGAAAATAAAATAGATGGTCTCAATATACAAAAACTTAGCGATGAACTGATGTTGAGCGAAGACGAGGTAGCTATGCTGTTGAACCTATTTATAAATAAAATGTCAAAATTGTTTCCTGAATTACATAAGGCTATAAAAACAAGAGATTATAAAAATATAGGACTTCTTTCACATAACATGAAAGGGGCAAGCGGAAATTTTAGAATAGAGTTACTGCAAACAGCTTCGGGGGAGATGGAAAAAATGGCTAAAAACAAAGATAATGCATATGATTATGAAACCTGTTTTGAGATAATAAGGGAAAAGCTGGAAGAAATTTCAATAAATTAGGTGTTCATTATAACGAAAGGCATGTTACTCTTCAATGTAATACCCAATGCCCGAAGCATTTTTAATAATATCTGTTTCAAGTTTATTCCTCAGTCTCCAAACAAGAGTTCTAACACTATTTTCAGTCGCTCCACTCTCCTCCCAAACATAGTTTATAGCTTGCTCAAAACTTACAATAAGTCCTAACTGGGCAACAAGAAGACCTAAAAAAGCATTTTCTTTTTTAGTCAACTTGATTTTTTTACCCTTATAAAATGTTTCACAGACACTAATGTCAAGCCAGTAATGATCTCCAAAAGGGACTATTGGTTTGTCTGATGTACGTTTTGAATAGAGTAGTTTTTCCAGATTTAATTTATCAACTTTGAGTGTATTAATATCCTCTTTTCTCTCATTTTCTACCTGATATTTAAAGAGTGCCATCTGTATTGTTGCATGAAGCGAATGTGGGTCAAAGGGCTTAACAATATAACCATAAGGTTCAGTTAGTTTTGCTTGGGAAATTATTTCATCATCACTGTATGATGTTAAAAAGATGAATGGAATACTGTTTTTTTGACGTATTAGCTTTGCTAATTCTATTCCATCATTGCTTTCTTGCAAAGATATATCGATGATAACTATATTTGGCTTGTACATATTTATATCGTGTTTAGCCTGATTCGCATTATCACACACAGACAAGATTTCATAGCCATGCTTCTTGAGCGACATACTAAGATTTAGGGCTGTTATCTCATCGTCTTCTACAATAATAATACCGTTTTTGACCATTTTATACCTTTTTATCAAAAAATAGTTATTATTTTGTGATACATTCATGTCATTATAATATAACTATTTATTATTTACAAGTATGCAATGTCAGTTTTATGATTTTTGTTGTAAAATGACACTGCAAATAGATTTTATAGCGTCATAAGTCAGATTGCAGAAGTTTTTGCAAGGCTGAATTTGATGGATATAAAACTTTACCTGAGGGAACAACTAATGATGATGTTTTTAGATGTAGGTCTTGGTCATCAAAAAATATGTGGGCTTTGAAGGATTGTAATATTTTACTTTTTTCTATTCCCCCAAGAAAAAAAGCTTCATCAACATAAACTCCCCAATGACGGAGTGTCTTAATAACTCTCAAATCTGCTGGGCTGTTTCTGGCAGTAACTATGGCAATTCTTACCGGAGAAAACTCAGTTTTCATGGGAAGTCTCTCTTGCAGTTTTGCCAATTTTTTTAAAAATGAAGCAAACGGACCCTCATTCATTGGTATATTTTGAGATTTTTGCTCATTTTCATGGAATGCTTTTATTCCCTCTTCTTTGTAAACAAGCTCACTGCTCTCATCAAAGAGAACAGCATCCCCATCAAAGGCAAT
This sequence comes from Helicobacteraceae bacterium CG2_30_36_10, assembly GCA_001873135.1. Taxonomy (GTDB): domain Bacteria; phylum Campylobacterota; class Campylobacteria; order Campylobacterales; family Sulfurimonadaceae; genus Sulfurimonas. The sequence continues at coordinate 4,114 of MNYP01000002.1, read as the reverse complement.
CCTTACTTGCCCCTCGGCAATATCGCATTTATACTCTGGCGGAATCGAGAGTACGGCAGAGGCACATACCCTGTTGTCTATAACTTTTTGGGCATCCTCTTCGTTGGTAGTTAAAAATAAATCTACTCCAAAGGCTTCTAAATAGTCGGCACTTGATTCGCCTGCTGTAAATGCAGAACGGCTTATATTGAGAGAAAGGGAGCGTATAGTGTTTAAAACTCTGACCCCGGTATCGGGAGAGTTTCTAGACATAATTACAACTTCAACCAAGGGCACTTCATTTTCTTTTTGAAATCTGTTTAAATCAAGCAACGCTTTAATAAATGCAAATCCAATGCCCTCATTCAATCCAATCTCTTCATTTTTTAGCATATACTCTCTATAAATTTCTATCGCGCTGTCTGGATGATTTTTATACTCTTTTTTAAAAAGTTTATCCGCTTGAGATAAATCAAACAGAGCTGTCGCAGAGATACCAATAACCAGTGTGTCTTCTAAATTAAATGCCAAGATAAATCCTTTTAATATGCATATTATAGTACAATAATTTAAATTTTTTTGGGGGGGGTGTTTTTATGTCTTATTATGTATATATTGTAGAGTGTTATGATAAAACTTTATACACCGGCATTGCTACAGACTTACAAAGAAGAGTAAAGGAACATAACAGCTCGGACAAAGGTGCTAAATACACCAGAAACAGACGACCCGTAAAGTTAATGTATAAAGAAGAACTCGAAGATAGAAGCAGTGCTTCAAAAAGGGAATACACTATAAAAAAATTAACGCGAGAAAAAAAACTGAGTCTGATAAATGCTTAGTTTATATATAGATGCAGACGCTTTTCCTAACTTGCTTAAGCCCATTGTGTTGCGTTCTATTATCAGACTTAAGTTGGAAACATTTGTCGTTTCAAATAAAAAGGTAGATATAGGAAAATCGGAGTTAATAACTTATATAATTGTTGAAGCCGGAGCAGATGAAGCTGACCATAAGATAGTAGAAATGGTACAAGAGGGCGATTTGGTTATAACAGCTGACATTCCATTGGCTGACCGGGTAATAAGTAAAAATGCACATGCCATAGATCATCGTGGAGAACTTTACAGTGTTGATAACATCAAGCAATATTTAGCCATGAGAAATCTCATGGAAAAAATTAGAGAGAGTGGGGAAATCACAAAAGGTCCTGCCCCTTTTGGACAAAAAAATGCTCAAGAGTTTGCCAGCCAACTCAATAAATTTTTAAGTAAAAGCAATCCTATAAAGAATAACTTAAACCAGAGGTAAAAAACAAAAAAGCCTATTTTGCAGGCGGCTGTTTTTGGGGTGCTGAGTACCATTTTGAAAATTTAGAGGGTGTTATCTCTGCAGAGTCCGGCTATATGGGCGGAGATTTACAAAACCCCACGTATAGAGATGTCTCAAAAGGAAACAGCGGTCATTTAGAAGTTGTTGAGATTACTTACGACCCTAAAAAAGTGGGTTATGAAACTTTGGCAAAACTCTTTTTCGAGATTCACGACCCAACTCAGGCAAACGGACAAGGACCAGACCTGGGGTCACAATATTTATCTGCAATCTTTACTTCAAACGCAGATGAAAAAAGGATTGTGCATAAACTTATAGATATTTTAAAAGAAAAAGGTCTCAAGGTTGTTACTAAAGTGTATGAAAAAGTTCCTTTTTACAAGGCTGAAAAGTATCATAAGGACTATTATAAAATCAAAAATAAACAGCCATATTGTTACGCTTATACTAAAAGATTTTAGTAAGATAAAGTTACAATTCGCTTAAGAGGTGAGGCTGAAGCCACACATCCAAGAGAGGTTCTATGGAAGTACGACTTTAGTCGTACCTTGTTGTCATTGAAGCCATTCATATAAAGTTATAGGGAAAAACTATTGAGCAATAAAACATTTATAAAAGGTAAAGATAGAGATTTAGAGTCGTCTATAGAGACAATGTTAGCAAAATTAGAGGCTTTAGACATTCATATTGAAGAGGTCTCATGGCTTAATCCTGTCCCACATGTTTACTCTGTGCATATCAGAGATAAAGAGTGCCCATTGATATTTACTAACGGTAAAGGAGTCTGTAAAAAATCTGCTCTTGCCAGCGCTTTGGGTGAATTTTTTGAACGAATGAGTTGTAACTACTTTTTTGCCGATTACTATTTAGGAGAAGAGTTTTCACATGCCGAGTTTGTTCATTACCCTAATGAACAGTGGTTCGCAATGACGCAACAGATGCCGGACGAACTTTTAGATGAGGCACTTTGGGATTTTTATGACCCCGACGGTGACCTTCTTCCTGAGAATATATTTGAGCTTAACTCCGGCTCCGGAGAGAGAGGTGTTTGTGCACTTCCTTTTACCAGAGTAAGAGATGAAAAAGAGATTTTATTTCCTGTTAACTTAATAGCAAATCTTTATGTCAGCAATGGGATGGCTGCGGGTAATACTAAGGCGGAAGCAAGAGTGCAGGCTCTCTCAGAGATTTTAGAGCGTTATGTTAAAAATAAAATCATATCTGAGGGCTTATGTCTTCCGGAGATTCCAGATACGGTGATACAAAGATTTCCACATGCCAAAAAAGCTATAGATAAATTAAAAGAACATGGTTATAACTTACGGGTTGCAGATGCCTCTTTAGGCGGAGTTTACCCTGTAATTAGCGTAACGCTTATGAACCCCAATAATGGTTCCGTATTTGCCTCATTTGGTGCGCATCCTTGTTTTGAAGTAGCTCTAGAGAGAACAGTGACAGAACTGCTTCAAGGCAGAGGAATTGACCAGCTTGATTCATTTTCTGCCCCATCATTTAACATGGCTGAGGTTTCAGATACTCATAATTTAATAGAACATTTTATAAACTCTAGTGGGCTGATTTCATATAACTTCTTCAAAGATAAGCCAAATTATGAATTTGTTGATTGGAATCATGATGCAGATACTCAGAGTGAATTTGAGTATCTAAGTGCTCTTGTACACAACAAAGGACGTGATATTTATATAGCGGACTATGAGCATTTGAATGTCTACGCCTGTAGAGTGATTGTCCCCGGAATGAGTGAAATATACCCTATTGAAGATTTGGAATGGAGTAACAATAACGAGAGTTCAAGCGTGCGTGAATCTATCCTCTCTCTTAAAAATTTAGACGAAGATGAGTTACGGGAGCTTTTAGATGATCTAGAGTATGGGTCCGCGCCTGACACGCAAAAAGTATCTGAACTCATAGGTATCGTACCCGACTCAAACACACTCTGGGAAACTCTGCAGATAGGTGAACTCAAAGCAATGTTGTGTTTTGCACTAAAAGATTATAGTGGTGCGCAAGAGTGGAACAGTTGGTCACTACTTATGGAGCAAACGGATGAAAAACGAACAAGACACCACAGATGCTTAGCTGCTCTCCTTGAGATACTACTCGACGATGATAAAGGACTTGATGAATATCAAGACTCCTTAGTCTTGATATATACAACTGAGAGTGTAAGACTTTGTATTGATATTATCAAAGGGAATGAAGTTTTTTACGGCTTGCATAGTCCCGGTTTGAGTTTAGATGGTTTTAGAGCACACAAAAAACTCTTAGAGAGTTATGCTAAAGTGCATAAGGCAAAACAGAAGTATCATAATCAAAAAGGAGAACTCCAAACTCATGAGTGATGAACATAAAAATAATCCCTTGCATGGCATAAAACTTCAACAAATACTCAAGGAGTTAGTAGAAAAATATGGCTTTAAAGAGTTATATAATCGTATAAATATCCGTTGTTTTTACATTAATCCAACAATAAATTCGAGTCTGAAATTTTTGAGAAAGACACCTTGGGCGAGAACAAAAGTTGAAGAGCTTTATCTTAGTATGAAAAAGAGTTAATCTGTTAGTTTGGTAAATTAGTATATAATTGCGAATTAAAACAAATAGGGTAAATAATGGCAAGAGCAAACATATCAAGTGTAGATACTTCTGATGGCTACAAAATAGCACACCAAGGTAAAGAGAGGAAGATTGCTGATTTAGCAAAATATTCACAAAAAGACGACAATCCGACTGAGCAAATTGTTAACGCAAGAAAAATCGCATTCTCAACTTTAAATAAAGA
>MNYP01000068.1 GCA_001873135.1 Helicobacteraceae bacterium CG2_30_36_10 | reverse complement strand
TTTAAAATACTGTAACGAACATAAAATCGTCATCGTCCCCCGCGGTGCGGGAAGCGGTTTTACGGGCGGAGCACTGCCAAGTTCGGGCGGTATAGTTTTGGGCTTTGAAAAACATATGAACAAAATCTTAGAGATAGATATGAAGAACATGGTAGCCGTCGTTCAGCCGGGAGTTATCAATATGGACTTGCAGCGTGCTGTTGAAGAGGTCGGTCTTTTTTATCCGCCTGATCCTGCCAGCCAAGAGTACTCTACTATAGGTGGAAATGTAAGTGAAAATGCCGGCGGAATGCGCGCGGCAAAGTACGGGATTACAAAAGATTATGTGATGGCTACGCGTGCAGTTTTACCAAACGGTAACATTATAAGAGCAGGAAAAAGAACGATTAAAGATGTTGCAGGCTACAACATAAGCGGTATTCTAATCGCTTCTGAGGGAACGCTTGCAGTTTTAAGTGAGATAACTCTTAAACTCATTCCAAAACCTAAAATGACCAAGACGGCTATGGGAATTTTTGCAAGCGTACATGAGGCAATGGATGCAGTTTATAAAACTATGGCAAGTGGTATTACACCTGTTGCTATGGAGTTTTTGGACAACTTGACCATTCGTGCAGTCGAGCAGACTTTTCATAAGGGTTTACCGGTTGATGCGGGGGCTTTGCTAGTGACTGATGTTGATGGAAACCTTGAAGAGGATTTAAACTTTCAGCTTGCTCAGATAGAAAAAGTTTTTCGTGAAAACGGATGTACAGAGTTTAAAATTGCAAAAGATGATGCAGAGGCTAAAGATATCTGGTTTGCACGTCGCAATGCTTCACCCTCTCTGAGTGTTTATGGCAGTAAAAAACTCAACGAAGATGTAACAGTTCCTCGCTCCGCTTTGCCAGAATTATTAGAGAGATTTTACGCTATTGCAGAGAAATACAATGTTAAAATCCCATGTTTTGGTCATACAGGCGATGGCAATGTGCATACAAATGTGATGGTTGACGGCAAAGACCCAGAGCAGGTAAAAATCGCTTATAAAGCTATAGAAGAGGTTTTTCAAGCAACTATTGACCTCGGCGGAACTCTCTCAGGTGAGCATGGAATAGGCTTAGCAAAAGCTCCTTATATGCATATGGCTTTTACAGACGAAGAGATGAATCTCTTTAAGTCTATAAAAATGGCTTTTGATCCTAACAATATTTTAAATCCTGCGAAGATGGGACTTAACTAATACCTGGAAGTGCAGTATGCAAATAAATAAAAAGAAATTACACTATCTTTACAGGCATTTAAAATTCTTTATCAAGACTTTTTTTGATAAAGAGTTGACTCTCTTTGCTGCGAGTCTGAGTTTTTATACTATCTTTACAATTATCCCGCTTCTTTTGATTATGCTGACTCTTTTAACCTCGTTGCCAAGTTTTGCAGAGCATTATGAGAGTATAAAAATATTTATTTTTTCAAACCTTATGCCGGTAAATTCAGAGTCTATTATGGGATATATTGACGGCTTTTTGGCAAACTCTGCAAAGATGGGCGTAATAGGTCTGGCTATGATTTTGGTAGCCTCACTTCTGTTTTTTAAAAATTTTGAATACATTGCAAATAAAATTTTTCATGCTCAAAAAAGAACTCTTTGGGAATCTGTGACAACTTACTGGACGATGTTGACACTCACCCCCATAGCCCTTGGAGTCTCTTTTTATATAACCGGCTATGTGGCAACTCTTGTCTCTTCAAACGAGTACACCTCAGGTTTAAATATACTTCCCTTTATTCCCTATGTCATCGTTTGGGCTCTCTTTTTTCTCATTTTTCAAATAGCGGCAAACACTAAAATAAACCCTAAAGCTTCTTTTGTCAGTTCGTTTATAATCTCCATAATCTTTAGTATCTCCAAAAATGCTTTTATTTATTATGTATTTGTGAACAAATCTTACGCAACCATGTACGGCTCTTTTGCGATTTTAATGTTTTTGTTTTTATGGATTTACGTCTCGTGGATTATTTTTATTTACGGTCTGAAACTATGTTATATAATACATCGCATATATGAAAAGAAAGAGGCTAAGCAAGAGCAGGAGCAAGATAAAACTCTTTTTCCACATGCCAAGAAATGAGAACACTATATGCAGATATAACCATTTTTGCGCAAGCGGCACTGCGTTTTTAGTCTCTCCTAAGGCTATAAAACTCTCTAATATTTTATCAAATAGATCTCCAAAGCCGATACTATGCAAAAAAATGCTCAGCGGATAAAAAAGTGTAAAGAGTGTTGTCCACAGAATCGAGAGCGGATGATAGATGCTGAAACTTCCAAAAATTGCTAGAGAAAATGGCAACATTAAAAGATATACCCAAAAGGGAACTAAAATAAATTGCCAGACTTTATGTAAATGTTTGAAGTGAATGAGAAACAAAAAGATGTAAAAAACTCCGCTCATTGAGAGCCAAAATCCAAGAGAAAAAAGAAGTCTGGGGAAAAAGCTTAAAAGTAAAACAAGCGTTAAAAAGAGTGTCTGCATTGAGACTATTTTTATGCCTCTGTCGTAGAGAATAAAGCCAATAATGAGCATGGCAAAAGCGCGAAGCAGTGAGGCTGGAGAGTCTAGAAAAAGCAAGTATGAAAGAAGGGCTATTGCTACAATGATAAACAAATCTGACTTTGAGTTTCTATATGGAAAATATCTATCTTGCAAAAGTTTGTAAGGGTATTTTACTAAGAAGAAAAGCAGGGCACTGAGAACTCCTAAATGGAAACCGCTAATGGCTAAAAGATGCGAAACGCCAAGAGCTGAAAATGCACTCTGCAACTCCCAATTTAGAGGCGAAGCCGTATAAAGAGCCTGATAAATATTTGCTATGTTTTGATTTTTATGTACCTGTGAAATATGGGAGTTGATACGCTGTTTTAAAGTTGGGATTTCCTCTATTTCTAAGACTCGACTATAGGCATAAAAGCCGGTGAAAAACTCATAAAGCGTGACTTTGTCTGCATAGAGTATGAGTTGTAATTTTTTGCCTTTGGCATCTGCAAATTCTTTGTTTGCAGTTGTGTAAAAGGAAAAACCTTTCTCCGCTTGAAGTTTTAAAACCTGATAAGTTCTCAGTTTACCTGTTTTTGTCTCTTTGGTTTTTTCGTACTGTTTAATAACTGTAGCACTCACTAAACACGAGTCAAAGTAAGTGAGTTTTTTGTAGTTTTGAAACTCTATAAGAAGCGCGTAGGCGAGGATAAATCCACATGCCAAGAGAAAGATAAAAAAGTCTCTCTTTGAAGTAAAGAGCGAGACTTTTTCTAACATTTTTACAGAGTCGGCATGGAAAAGGAGGAGTCTCCAACATCAATGTTGGCTGAACGGGTGTCAACATTTTCATATATCGTTTCAACTCCGCTTGAAAATCTTTGTGCCTCAACAAAGCGGGTAAGTTTTTTCTGAAATACAAGTTTTACGTGACCCGTAGGACCATTACGCTGTTTACCTATAATGATTTCAGCGTCCTCTTCCTCTTTTTCTATATAAGTAGAGACATACTCTTTGCCCTCCGTTTTTGCCGCTTTTTCACGCTCTTTTTCTTCTTTGTAGAGGTAAACATCGTCACGGTAGACAAAAAGAATAATATCCGCATCCTGCTCGATTGAGCCAGACTCACGAATATCGCTGAGCATCGGTCGTTTGTCATTTCTCGACTCCAAACCACGGTTGAGCTGTGAAAGAGCCACAACGGGCATTTCAAGCTCACGAGCAAGCATTTTTAGTCCACGTGATATTTCTGAAACCTGCAAGTGCCTGTCTTGCGTGCCGACACCCTGCATAATTTGTAAGTAGTCAATAACGGCAATCTCTATCTCTGGATGTTGGTTTTTGAGTTTTCTGAGTTTTGAGCGAAGCTGGTTTATATTGAGACTGCCCTGATCATCGACAAAAAGTTTAGCAGTGTTCATCTTATCGATTGCCCCGGTTAAGTTGTTCCACTGGTCATCATTCATATCACCAAGACGAAGCTGCTGGAGAGGAATAGAGGTCTGAATACTGAGCAGCCTAAGCATGAGCTGTTCTGCCGGCATTTCAAGAGAGAAAAAAGCAACCCCTTTGCCTTGAACGATAAGATGATTTACAGTGTTGAGTATAAAACTTGTTTTTCCCATCGCAGGCCTAGCCGCGATGATAACGAGGTCGCCTTTGCCAAAACCTGTCGTCATTTTGTTCAAATCGTGAAAACCTGTGTCAACACCGACTAAAACAGAGTTCCCGCGGGCTTTCATCTCTTTAATGTACTCCATAGTGTCATAGGTCATAGTCGGAGAGTCTTTGAAGTCGCTTGTTTGGTTGTCTTGTGTGATTTCGTAAAGTTTTTTCTCAACGATGTCTATAACTTCGGCACTTGAGAGCTGCTCTTCTACGGTTACTCTTTTTATCTCTGTTGTGAGGGTTAAAAGGTGGCGTTTAAGAGACTTTTCTTTGATTTCATTGACATAGGCTTTTGTATTTGAAATAGGATTTGCGGATAAAATTTCCAACATAACCTGCTCATCAAACTTTTTCTTTTTAAGGAGTTCTTTTTTTATAAACTCTTCATCAATAGGCTCATCTCTTTGCAGGAGCGTAATCATAGTCTGAAAAATATCTTGATGTGCGGGAAGATAAAAATCATCTTTTTTCAGTGCGCTACTGAGTTCATCAAATTGCTGAGGTTCAAAAACTATAGAACTTAAAATAGAGCGCTCAAAGGCCAAGTTGTAGAGGTTGTCTTGCATTACTTAGTAGCCTCTGCCATTTTTTCTACTTCTTGTACAAATCTCTCAACAAGTTCATGTTCATCAAGGTTCGCTATGACTTCGCCTTTTACCATGATGAGTCCCTTGCCTTTTCCGTAAGCTATGGCGACATCGGCGTGTGCGGCTTCGCCTATGGCATTTACAACACAGCCCATCACAGAGACATTGAGTGGAGTTTTTATGTGTGCTGTTCTTTTTTCTATCTCTGCGACCGCTGAAACAAGATTTGCTTCGATGCGTCCGCATGTAGGACAAGAAATGATGTTGAGTCCATCAGGCATTGCACCGCTGTCTTTTAAAATAGCACGAGCAACTTTTATCTCCTCTTCGAGTTCGCCTGTAATTGAAACACGCATAGTATCGCCTATGCCCTCAAGCAGAAGCGTTCCAAGCCCGATAGCACTTTTTACGGTTGCATGAAAAATAGTTCCAGCCTCCGTCACGCCAAGGTGAAAGGGGTAGTTATTTTTAGGGCGTAACATTCTGTAAGCCTCAACAGTTCTTTGAACATCACTGGCTTTGAGAGAAATTTTGATGTCGCTAAAACCTAAGTCTTCGAGAAATTTTATGTTGTACTCGGCTGAGGCTACCATCGCCTCTGCTGTTGGACCATATTTGTTGTCAAACTCTTTTTCTAAACTGCCTGAATTTACCCCAATTCTCATAGGAATATTTCTCTGCTGGCAAGCTTTTACAACCTCTCTTACCTTTTCTTTTGAGCCTATATTACCGGGGTTTATACGGATACAGTCAACCACTTCTGCCGCAATGAGTGCAAGGCGGTGGTTGAAGTGAATGTCCGCTACAAGCGGAAGCGAAATTTGCTCTTTGATAGCTTTAAGTGCAAGTGCGTCCTCCATATCGGGAACTGCGACTCTTACAATGTCACATCCTGCGAAATGAAGTCTGTTTATCTGGGCAACAGTAGTCGCAATATCTGATGTTTTGGAGTAAGTCATAGACTGCGTAGAAATAGGTGCATCACCACCGACAGCAACATTACCGACGAAAATTTGTTTAGTAGGAATTCTTTTAATCATGAGAGAGATTTTAGCTGTTTTGGTCTAAAAGAGTGCTTACAGATATTTTGACCTCACAACTTTGTGAGGCTTTTTTAGAGTTGTCCGTACTTATTCCCGTTTTCATTTTGTGGATATTGGGGATGACAATACTCTGTGCCCACAACACAACATCCATCAGTAATGCCCATGTTTTTAAGCCCTTTATCAAATGCCCAGTAGTGAGAATAACTTCCATCTCTTAAAAAGTTAAAAACAGCAGTAATATCAGTTGCATTTTCTTCTTGGGCTAAGATAATATCTCTGTCTAAGTCATTGATGTCAGTTACTTCTACCATACAGCCCACTTCAAGTGCTTTTTGGTCAGACTCTTGACCGACTGCGACAAGCGTGTTATACAAATCTTGAATATCTCCAATATCATACACTCCTGCTGTCATATCTTCGATAGCAGTATTTTTGTATTCGAGTGGGTCTAAGTCTACATTTGTGAAATCTGCATCGCTTGATATATATTTTTGAATCAAAAGTTGTACTGCTGTAATATGTTGATATTCCCCGTTTTTAGCGATATTTGTAAACTGCATAAGCGGTGATGTTTCATAAAGCTTATTGTATACATCGTAAGCTAATCTCTCTTCATTTCCCATGTATGCCAGAGTATTTTTGAGCTCTTGGCTTAGGTTTGAATCTACTGCTGAAAGAGCAGTTTTAACTGTTTGGGGCAGTGTAGTTTCGTCAAGTGTATTTGCAAAATCAGTAGACTCTGCAAGATGCTCTGCAGCAGTCACTTCATCTACAGTAATTTCAACATAACTCTCTATATCATCAGCGTTAAAATCTATCTCAGACTGTAGTGCCGTTTTAACTTCAGCACGGATTTTTAGCCCATTCTCTGAATTATTGTCATCGTCACAAGACTGCAAAAATCTTGCCATTGCTATAACGTTAGTATCATTTAAATTAGTTCTTGCAACTCCAAGCAAATCTTGAGGAAAAACTTTTTTATCTGTTGATAGAGTGTTGATTTCACCAAGCTTTAAGCCACCGAGTTTAAACTCTACAGGCAGTGTTTGGCATAGAAAATATCCATTTATATCTGTAGTTCCAAATGAACCATCCGCACAGTAGTAGTCTGCATTTTCTACATAACTATCTACGAGCTGCCCCTCTAACAATGCGCTGGTATCCTCAGATGAGGTGCCACTCTCTCCACAACCATTTAATAATAAACCTGCAATGAGAGCAGAAAGTAAAAGTGTTGATTTTCTCATAAATATTCCTTTTCGTTTTAATGCCGGCATTGTAAGGTAGTTGTGTTAGTGGAGTGTAAGTTCCACATGCCAAGCTTGGCATGTGGAAATAGTGCGGCTTGATTAAAATCTGAAGTCTAGGTTTGTGTAAACGTAACGTCCCGGTTCGTTTAGGAGCATTACATCAGTAGTTGCGGTTGTGATGAGTGTCAAATCTACATAAGTATTTGACTGAGCGTAGGCTTCGTCAAACATATTGTTCACGCCGATTGTCCAGTCAAAGTTTTTACTCATTGCATGTTTGATTTTTGCGTTTACAATGCCCCAAGCACCAAGTTCTTGTTCGCCGTTGTCTGCGTCGTAGGCACTCCATTTGTCTGAGACCTGTGTTTCAAGTGTGGCAATAGAGTTGTTCATATACTCGTAGTTAACAGCTAAGTTTCCTCTAAGCGGTGCCATGTCGGCTAAATCTTTGTCAGTTTGTCCGGCAAGTGCTTCCTCTTTTTGACCCACTTTATAAGAAGCACCCATATCAAACGTGATTTCATCGGTTGCATACACAGAAGCGCTTAACTCCGCACCGTAAACTGTTGCGTCGATGTTTTCAAAGGCATTTACAGTAATACCTTTATGGTAGTAAATATAATCTTTAAGTTTTGAGTAGAAACCTTTGATTTTAAACTTCATTAAGTCTGAGTTTAGTTCGTATCCTAAGTCTATTTCTTGATTTGTTGTTTGGTCTAAGGTAGGCGTGCCAACTTCTTTATTTGCGGAACTGATAAAGTATAATTCTCTAGCATCAGGTACACGAGAAGCTTGTCCAATGCCTAAAAATACTTTATTTTCTTTGTTGAAATTATATGTTGTTATAAGATTTGCATTGAACGCTGCGTAGTCATTATCTTGCTGGCTTACTTGATCATTTTTGATGGTAGTATCGTCATATCTCGCACCCATAGAAAAGCCAAGTGCTCCGTAGGATTTGTCAAGTTTTAAAAATGCCGCCATGT
>MNYP01000006.1 GCA_001873135.1 Helicobacteraceae bacterium CG2_30_36_10 | reverse complement strand
TTCTAATCCGGCTTCTTTCATAACTTCAATTTGTTTTAATAAAGAAACCTCTATCTCATCCACCACCATTTGAACATCATCTAGCAATCTAATACTTTTCAAATCTTCTAGTTCAATCATCCCATTGTTGTAAAGTTTTGTTTTCAAAAATTTCAAAAGAGGCTTATAAAATTCTGTGCCGATTACAAAAATTTTTACACCCGTTACTTTTTTTGTTTGAACCAGTGTTAACGCCTCAAAAAGCTCATCCAATGTTCCATATCCACCCGGAAAAATTACATAAGCCATGGAGTATTTTACCAGCATCACTTTTCTTGAGAAAAAATAATCAAAGTTCAGATTTTTTGTTGTGTATCTATTGGCTTTTTGTTCGGTAGATAAGTCAATGTTTAAGCCGATTGATTCCACATCATTAGAGCACTCCTTAGCGCCTCTGTTTGCAGCTTCCATAATGCCGCCTCCGCCACCTGTCATGATGTTAAAACCTCTTGCTCCTAACAAAGATGTAAGTTTGCGTGCCTCTTTATAATAAAAATCATTTTCTTTTGTTCTTGCACTACCAAAAATAGTAACTGTTGGTCCTAATTCGCCTAAATCATCAAAGCCTTTTACGAAGTCTGCAAGTATACGAAATACGCTCCATACATCAGCAGACTTTATCTCTTTAATGTATTTTTTAGTTAACTCATTTTTTTTTGCTTTCATTTATGATTTCAACTGAGTTAGTCTTTCTCTTTTTGTACCTATAGATGTTATTTGAATACCAAAATTACCGTCTACAATCACAACCTCGCCTTGGGCAATAACATGGTTGTCTACTAAAATATCCAGTGGATCATTAGCGAGTTGGTTTAACTCGATAACTGAACCAATATCCATATTTAAAACATCCTTCAATAACATCTTCTTCTTCCCAATTCTCACTTTAACTGGTAACTTAACATCCATAATAAGAGCAATATTGCTCATTTCATTATTGCTAAGATGCACTTCATTAGTTGCACAATTGTTTTTTGAACTGCTATCAAAGGTGTTACTATCAACTCTCTTAGTAGAAGCGGCAGAAAATGCATTTTGTAATTTTTCATCTATAATGAACATTAACAGAGAATTTAAACTCTCTATATTAAACTTGTAAACATACATTTTACTGAATGCTTCTAATGAAACTTCAGATTCTTCACTGACAAACTCTATACTTATAACTGAAAAAGATAGAACTGGCATCTCTTTTTGAGAAGAGAGAGTATTGCCGACAGCACCAATAATATTTGATACTATCTCTTTAGTCGCATCCAAATCATCATCGGTAACATCTTCCCTGTTGCTTGCCTCTTCGCCCATCATCATATCAGCCAAAGAAGTACATAAAATCGGAGGTAAAGCTACCATTGCTGTAGCATCAGTACTGCCTGAGATTTTTAATTTAACCAATACAATAGGGGGAACAATATTTGAAATAATACTTAAATCTTGCCCTTCCTTTAGTTCAAGAGAAGGAGCTTGTCCAATAAGTGCCTCAATGGTGCCAATTGTTTCATTCTCAAATAACTTCATAAAATCATTCATTTAATTACTCCTCATCCTTGTATTCACTCTCATCATTTATTATATCTTTAGCACCGGATATTTTCTCTTTTCTTATTTGTTCAAAGTTCTCTAATGCACGTTTAACTGCATCTTTCTCGGTATCTACCACTTCTGTTATATGAATTGATTTTCTAAATCTTCTAAGACCCATTTCACCGCTAAATCTCTCTTTTCCATCAACACTCACTGTCACAATGTCATTAGCAGGACTTGAGAGTCTTAAAACGTCGCCAACTTTTAATTCTAAAACATCTCTAAGAGTTAATTGTGCTCCGCCTAAGTTTGCCTCAACACTCACTTGAGCACCACCAAGTAAAACTTGCAGTTCAGTGTTTCTACTTTTTTTAGAACTTGTTTCATTAAGCATTAAATCTCTACTTGCCAGCTTAGGGAGAACTGGCTCAAGAGAGATAACAGGGTAACAAATATTCATCATTCCAGAGCTGTGTCCGATTATTATCTCCATAACAACCATAACAACAATCTCATTTTGTGCAACAATCTGAATAACATTTGGGCTTGATTCTTTAGACTCGATAGTAGGATATACGTCCATAACCGGTCCCCAGGCTTCTTTAAGAGTACTCATCATAACTCTTAAAATTGTCTCAAAAAGACTTAATTCTATGTCTGAAAATTCTCTATTGGCATCAAAAGGTTCACCTTTGCCACCGAGAAGACGGTCTAGCATAGGGAATGCTATAGAGGGGTTAATCTCAATAACTCCACTTCCTTCTAATGGTTTGATAGAAAAAACATTAAAACTAGTCGGGTTTGGAAGTGACATCAAAAATTCGCCGTATGTCATCTGGTCTACAGAGTGAAACTGTATTTCAACAATAGAACGCATAATGGAAGATATCTGAGAAGCTAAAGATCTCGCCATCTTGTCATGAACACCACGAAAAGCACGAAGCTGTTCTTTTGATACTCTATTTGGTCTTTTAAAATCGTAAAGAGTTACCTGTCTTTGAGGAAGCAGATGATCATCACTCCCTTCGAGTACATCATCCCCTTCATCTTCAACAACGTCCAAAAGCGCATCAATCTCTTCTTGGGAAAGTATATCTGCCATAGTTATGCTCCTACACTTTCTTTGATTTTATTGATAACTAATTTATGGATTTGAGAAATTCTTGATTCAGTAATATTTAAAACTTCACTTATCTCTTTTAATGTTAACTCTTCAAAATAGTAAAACTGAATAATAAGTTGTTCCCTCTCATTAAAAGAGGCAAGAATTTTTTTTATAATTTCAATCAATTCTTCTCTTTCAATTTGTTCTAAAGCAGCCCCTTCATCGCCAACATGAAGTTGATCCTGCAGTGGCATAACTGCATATATTGAAGAAGCTATACGGGCCTCATGTATTTTTTCAACACTCTCTTCTAGTAAAACCGAAAGTTCTTCATCTGTTGGCTCTTCATCATTGATAAGCATAAACTCTTCAACTGCATAGTTAATTGCTTTTATAAGTTTTCTGCTAGCGCGGCTTAAAATATCTAAACTTCTCAAATAATCTAACATTGCCCCGTAAACTCTTTTTTTTGCATATCCCCAAAAAGAATCATTTAATGTTTCATCGTATTTTCTAGCTAATTTAATAAGTTCTTCTGTCCCAATTGCTGAGAGGTCCAAAAAATCTATGGAGCTGGGAAGTCTCTCTTTGAGTCTAAATGCCATAGCTTTTACGGCTGGCAGGTACTGAATAGCCAGTTCGTCTTCTTTGTGTTTAATATCATTGAGGTAAGCACTAGCACTCATTATTTATCCCTAATCTTATCTACGATATTGACGTTCATGGCTTCTTCTGTTATCTTATAAACAGAGTCGATCAATTTTTCTCTTTTATTAATTTCATCTACAAACAAATCAAGTTCTTTTTCATGTATATCTTTTGGAAAATAGTAAGATTTAGCGACCATTGTTCTATAATAAAACGCTATTATAACATGAGAGAAAAGGTAAAAGAATATAGTAATTAAAAATGTATATACAAGCAAGCCCTCAGCATTAAAAGATTTCAGTATGCCAAAAATAATTCCAACAAAGAAACCTTGAACCGTAAAAAAATATACAAAATTTTCACCTAACATCAACTACCCCAAAATATACTTAGAAATGTTCTATTAAACGCTTAAACAGCCCTGTTAAACCACTTTCACTTGAAGTAACTAGCACATTACGTTCCAATTTACTTGCAATTTTATTTGCAATAGCAACTAAATCTTTATGTGGTTGTGAGTTAGGATACACTATACTAAAAAGCGCTCTTTGTTTTACAGAAGATGAAACTTTTATGTCTGAATTAATTTTACCAATCAATTTTAACTCTAACTTTGCGCCTATATTAGCGAGAGCTACCTTTTTAATTTTATTAAAGACGGCTTGTGCCTCTTTTTCACTTTTCACCTGATTCATAAGAAGACTCACATCATTACGAATAACTGCAATAGTTTTTATAGTTGCATACGCATCAGTAATTGCCGCAGGGTCAGGTACAGTTACAACAATCACATCATCAGCAGCATTTAGAAACATTTGTATATGCTCTCCGATTCCGGCACCTGTGTCTATAATCATAACATCCAATTTATCCAGAACCTCTGCTTCTTGCATAAAACGGTCAAAAAGTGCCATATTTGAGAATTTAAGTATTTCATCACCGCTTTCACCGGGAATCAAGATAAGATTTCTTGTAATTGGAATTAAAATCTCAGCAACAGTAGCCTCACCTTTTAGTACATGTAAGATACTTTTTTTGATCTTAACATTAAACATAACATCTAAATTGGCAAGTCCTATATCTGCATCAAATATGCCTACATTGAGTCCGCTTTGAGATAAAACATAGGCTAAATTGGAGCTAATCGTACTCTTTCCCACTCCACCTTTACCACTTGTAATAGCAACAAATCTAGTTTTTTTTGATCTTTTTGGTAAGATTGAAGCAACTAACTTTTCTAGTTTTTCAGCTTGATGACCCATCATACCTTACTCCGATTAAAGCCATTTAGTAAGCACTCAACTAAAAAGTCACTACTAGCACACACTAAATCTTCTGGAACCTCTTGTCCTACAGAAAAATAACTAATAGGTTTTTTTGTTTCGTACGCTAAAGAAAATATATTACCAAAACCTCTTGTTTCATCGAGCTTTGTGAACATAATTGTATCTATGTTTAAACTCTCAAAATTATCGTATGTTGCTTTCAAATCTTCATATTTTATAGAACTTGGCATAACTAAAACGACATCAACACTAAATTCTGTGTCATTGGCATCAAGACATTCATATATTTTTTCTATTTTACCTTTGTCATATGGGCTTGAACCCATAGTATCTATGAGAATATAGTCGCAATATCTTAAAGAGTTTAGAGCACTTGCAAATTCCGGAGGGTCAACAACTGTTTCAATACCAAGCTTCATCATTCTGGCATACTGCATTAACTGTTCAACTGCTCCTATTCTGTAAGTATCCAAAACTACAAGACCTACCTTGTATTTTTTTTGCATTAAAAAAGAGTATCTTGCGGCGAGCTTAGCAATAGATGTGGTTTTACCCACACCCGTTGGACCGACCAGCATAATCACCTTTTTATTTCCAACCGAGGGAACAGCTTCTAATCTAATTGGAACCATTTTTCTAAGCAGTGTCTGAAAATATCTTTTTACCGTAGTTGAATTTTCTTTCATCTTAAAGGGCATAAGTTCAAGAGTCATACGCATAATACTATCAAGATGTTCTTTATTCATTCCGCTTTGAGAAGCTAAACGATATATCTCGGCAAATTCTGATGGAATAGAATTTTGTAAATCGGGTGCTTTTTCATCCCAAAACATATTCTGAATTATTTTAACTTTATCGCCTAGTTTTGCTATCTCTGATTTTATCTCTTTTAACTCTTTTGGCTCATAAACACTAGGCGTTGATCTTATATTTCCATATTCATAAAGTGGGTCTGTCACATCTGCTATTTTAGCAATCTGCTTTGCAGCGCTTGAAATATCATAGAGTACTTCTTCACTCTCTCTCATAATCGGTTTTTGTTTGTTGAGCGGCTTAGATGTGTTTGTATATGTATTATGCTTTACTGCTTTGTTTTGTGCATTTTCTTCAATGCCTATAACAATTTCATAAAGAGCTTGACGCCCAAGTGCTTTTTTTTGGATTTCTCTTGTCTCTATAAGCATTCCATCATCACCGACTGCTAGTTTGGCTTTTTTTAAGGCTTCAGCCGGCGTTTTTCCACTAAAGGTAAGTATTTTCATATTTTGAGGCCGGATAGAGGAATAACAACACTTTGTCTTTGTGACCAGCTGGCATGTGGAATTTGAAGTTTTGGTGTACGTACAACTCTGTTATCAAAGAAAATAATATCCAAATCTAGTGTCCTTGGTGCGTTAGCAAAACTTCTACGCCTTGCAAATTTTTTTTCTAATCTCATTAAATAATCTAAAAAAACACTCGGTTGCATGCTAGCCTGAAGAACAATAATTGAGTTAAAAAAATCATCTTGGTTTATAAAACCAAAGGGAGGATTTTTCAAAATCAACGAAGTTTGCAGAATCTCAACTCTATTATCTCTTTTTAGAGATATAAAAAGATGATTAAACCTTCTTATTACATCTCCAACATTTCCGCCTATGCCAACAGTGACTCTATATCTGTGTGAACTTTTTTGCTGGCTTTTATATCCAAAGTGCTCGCCTCTAAAAGTTGTTAAACTTTCACTCAGCTTGCGCTTTAAATACATGTTTGCTTATGCTTGTAGAGCTTGGGTACGAGCTTCTTGGGCAGCTTTTGCTGCTTGCATCTCTTGCATTATTTGCAACATCCCCATCATCGCCAAGTGGTATCCAAACGGACCAAACCCGACAACAGATGATGTACAAACAGGGGCAATCATATTTACTTTTCTAAAATCTTCACGACGGTGGATGTTACTGATATGAACTTCAATAGTAGGAATACTTACAGCAGAAATTGCATCGCGAATAGCGATAGAAGTATGTGTGTAGGCTGCGGCATTAATAATAATGCCCTGAGCATCACCGTAACACTCCTGAATTTTATCTACAATCTCACCCTCTAAGTTAGTTTGAAAAAATTCTATTTCTACGTTGTTTTGTGTCGCAAAATCTTTCATCTGAGCGTGAATTTGCTCTAGCTTCATTGCTCCGTAAACTTGTTGCTCACGAATGCCCAACATGTTTAAGTTTGGACCTTGGATAACTACTATCTTCATTTATTGCCTTTTTTAAGTAGGTTTATTTTAAAGGCTCATTTTATCCAAAATATTATTAAAAAAAGTTTTTTGATTTTTCCACTGAAGGTTTTAACATTGCTTTGCTTCTCTCAAGTTATCACAGTCTTCTATCATATTATATAAATTCAACTCACGACCGCTCAGTGTACAAACATTTTTACCGGTGTGATCTACAAAAATGAACTTCTCTAAATCATGAAAATCTTTATTCATGTATTTTGAAAAAATAACATATTCAGCTCCGTCTAAATCATAAACATTTTGTGAAATATTTTTATATTTCTCACTCTCTTTATTTAGTTTTTTAATAGTCAAAACCTCATTTTGTAAACTGTTCTTATAGACATCTTGTAAATCAACAAGTTCTTCTTCAAGGTTTTCAAATTTATCATGGCATTTAAACATCGAGAACTCCTTTTAAACTTTTTTCATCTAAAAATAGTATATACAATTTTTTATCTAGCCAAGCTTAAAAAATTCGAGTATTTTGTACACATTGTTTTATAAAGCCAAACAAAAACTGTATAATCTCTTTTAAAAAAATTTACAAAGTTGACACATGAACATAATCTCTCCAAATTATATACTGACACCCAACAAACTGCTAGAAAATTTATCAATTGCCTTTGACAAAACCATAGTTAAAATTGCTCCGCTTGAGGAGTTACTCCAGGAGTTTCCACATGCCAAGGTCATACAGCTAAAAGAGAACTCGCTTCTTATGCCGGGACTCATCAATGCGCATGTTCATATTGAATTTAGCGGCAATAAAACTGCGCTTAGTTACGGCGATTTTATGAACTGGCTTTACAGTGTAATAGAAAACCGTGAAGAACTTATAAACGGCTGCGACATTCGCTGTATGAAAAAAGCAATAGACTCAATGCTGGCATGTGGAATTACAACTTTTGGAGCAATCAGCTCTCACGGTTTAGACTTAGAAGCCTGTGCAAATGCACCGCAAAATGTTGTTTTTTTCAATGAACTCATAGGCTCTCAAGCGACAATGGCTGATGCACTTTTCACTGATTTTCTCTCCCGACTCGATGCTTCAAAAAGTGTCAAACGCGAAGGTTTTACTCCGGCTTTAGCAATTCATTCGCCCTACTCTGTCCACCCTATTTTGATAAAAAAAGCACTTGACATTGCAAAAAATGAGAACCTAAAAGTCACTGCCCATTTTATGGAGAGTGAAGCTGAGAGAAATTGGCTCGACAGTAGCGAGGGT
>MNYP01000152.1 GCA_001873135.1 Helicobacteraceae bacterium CG2_30_36_10 | reverse complement strand
ATGAAATATATATTTATAAACCATTGTATATTGAAGAAAGTAAACCTTATTTTCAATCGTATTTACGCAAGATAAATG
Source organism: Helicobacteraceae bacterium CG2_30_36_10 (assembly GCA_001873135.1). Classification (GTDB taxonomy): domain Bacteria; phylum Campylobacterota; class Campylobacteria; order Campylobacterales; family Sulfurimonadaceae; genus Sulfurimonas. The sequence continues at coordinate 8,038 of MNYP01000152.1, read as the reverse complement.
AATTATTTAATAGTAATGTAAATATTGAAGAGTTTATTGCAATATTAACAAAAAATGAGAGAAATGAAGATATTCTTTTCTCTTATTTAGAACTTATTAAAAGATTTAATGCAAATAAAATGAGTGAGCACACAATGGGTGCTATGATCAAAAGTATTGTATTGGGTGTTGAAGAAATTATTAAAGATTATAAAGAAGAGAAAAAACTCTTAAAATGTTTAAAAAGTTTAGCGGACGATGAAAACCTTTTTAAAACTTATATAATTCAAGAATATGAAGATTATCATTCATCTGATGAGTTGTTGGAACTATTGGATAATCTAATATCTGAAAACAATCAATCTTTGGAGCAATACTTAGCAATATATCATGCTTCAAGAAATTACTTAGCACATTATAATATTGATATGAATAAGTTTTTTTGGGGTGAAGATGGAGAAAGACGAATTATCTCAAATACAATAGATGCTGTACTCATAATTTTATTTAGAATAGAAACAATGAAACAAAAAAGTATCGAAGGTAAATAATATGAACAATATTATGACCGACAACCATACTATCCAAAACAAAATCTTTACTCTTAGAGATTTGCAAGTGATGCTTGATGCCGATTTTGCGGAGCTTTATGGTGTACAAACAAAACAACTCAACAAAGCTGTGAATAGAAATTTGGATAGATTTCCTGAGGGTTTTAGATTTCAGTTAACACAACAAGAGTTTGACAACTTGAGGTTCCATTTTGGAACCTCAAGTGAACATTGCGGCAGAAGATATTTGCCTTTTGCGTTTACAGAACAAGGTGTATCGATGTTGTCTGCTGTTCTTAGAAGCACAACGGCAGTGCAAGTTAGTATAAAAATTATTGAAACATTTGTGTCAATGAGAAGATTTATAACTCAAAATGCAGGAATATTTGACAGATTCGAGAGGATAGAACAACGACTATCTATCCATGATGAAAATTTCAATAAAATATTTGATGCCATAGAAGACAAAAGCATAAAACCAAAACAGGGCATTTTTTATGATGGGCAGATCTTTGATGCGTATGTGTTTGTATCTGAACTTATTAAAAGTGCCAAAAAGAATATTGTACTTTTTGACAACTATGTAGATGAGAGTGTTTTAATGCTTTTAAGCAAAAGGGTTTCCACATGCCAAGTAAATATCTATACGAAAACAATATCAAAACAGTTAGAACTTGACTTACAAAAACACAATGCCCAATATCCACATGCCGAGATAAAAAAGTTTAACCTTTCATATGACAGATTTCTGCTGATTGATGATGAAGTGTATCACATAGGTGCAAGTCTGAAAGATTTAGGCAAAAAGTGGTTTGCATTTTCTAAAATGGATAGAGAAAGTTTTGAGATAATGCAGATGTTAAAGTGAGGGTGAATCATGTTTATAAATAACCTAGCCTACGAGGCAAGTGCTGGAAGCGGGAAGACTTTTATGCTTGTTGTTCGGTATTTGAGCCTTTTATTTAAAGGTGCTGAAGCTTCTAAAATCTTGGCGCTTACTTTTACCAACAAAGCGGCTTTTGAGATGCAGGAGAGGATTGTTTTGACTCTTGAAGAGTTAGAGAGTCGTGGGGAACTTGCAGAGATAGCAAAGGTTACGGGCTTTACACAAGAGTATTTGTTGCAAAACCGTAAAAAGATTTTGGATGAATTTTTAAACTCAAACACTCGCATTATGACCATAGACAAGTTCTTTTCTCAGATTTTACGAAAGTTCTCACTTTACGCCTCTTTGATGCCGGACTTTACAACTATGAGTTCTCAACACGAGCTCAAACTCCTCTCGCGATTTTTAAAAGAGGTAAGTGTTGCCGGCAAAAAAGAGACGCTTATAACGCTTTCACTTGCCTCAAAAAAGAGACTGGGCGATATTTTTGCTCTGCTTGATGAGTTTTATACAAAACAAAAAGAGTTAGCACACATAAAGTTTGTAAGCCAAGAGTATTGGCAGTTTGAACTTGAGGCGATGGATAGTTTTGAGGCTCTGAGAAATATTGTACTTCATTGCGACAAAGCCTCTACAACGGCTAAAAATGGGGTAAATGCAGAAGATTTTGATGCACTTCTGGCTAAAACTTGGCTTGGACGGGATTCGCTCAACTACAGCACCTTTTCAAAGTGTTTTACCCCTGAGATGGACATTCATTTGCATGCCATAAATGAGGCAATAAAAAATCACAACCGTGCCAAAGAGCAGAACTTTTTTTATGCGCTGAGTGAGCTTGTAGATATTTATGTCAAGTCAAAAAAGGCGCTTTACACCGACGATGGTGAACTAAGTTTTAACGATGTGACCGTTTTGGTTTATTACCTCTTAAAAGAGCGGGTTGAGAGCGAATTTTTGTACTTTAGACTTGATGCACAAATAGAACATATGCTGCTTGACGAGTTTCAAGATACAAGTATTTTGCAGTATGAGATTTTAAAACCGCTCATTGAAGAGATAGTATCGGGAGAGGGCGTTTTTAACAATGGAAGTTTCTTTTTTGTCGGCGATGTGAAGCAGTCAATTTACAGATTTCGCGGTGGAGTAAGCGCTCTTTTTGGTTCGGTGGCGAAAGAGTGCAACGCACAAGTTGAGCCTCTGCTTACAAACTACCGTTCACAAAAAGAGGTCATCGAATTTGTCAATGCGACCTTTATAAATAAAATACCAAATTATGCTCCCCAAAAAGTACGCCCCGAAGCTCAGGGGGGATATGTCGAGGTCATCCAAAACGATGCCCCTTTAGAAGAGTCTATTACGCAGGTAAAGGGGCTTCTCTCACATGGAGCAGAGATTAATAAAATAGCCATTTTATGCGCTACCAACGGCGACGGCGAAGCTATAAAAGAAGCACTTCAGGCGGAGGGCATAGAGGTTGTAACAGAGACGACCACAAAACTTATAAACCAAAAAAGCGTCAAAGCGATGCTGGAGTATCTGAAATATCTCTATTTTCATGAAGAGATCTATAAGCAGAACTTTTTTGCACTTATAAATCAAGAGATAAGAGAGATAAAAAAAGTCGATTTTACAAGAGTAAAACTTTTGGATGTCGTGCAAAAAGCCATACAAGAGTACGGACTTTTTAGCGGTGACTTTCACCTTATACGATTTTTAAGCGTCATAGCTGCTCAGAGCAACATCGAGGCACTTTTGTTTGAGTATGAAAGGCTTGATATTTCAGCCGCCGCCTCAGATTTGAGAGGGGTGAGAGTGCTCACTATTCATAAATCTAAAGGTTTGGAGTTTGAGCATGTTATCGTGATGGACAGACTTAAACGTGCTCCTGCTGCGAGAGATGCGATTATTTATGAGTATGACAACATTACGCTGCAAAATGTCTACCTGCGAACCAAAGGTCGTGAGGCTTTGGATGATGATTATGCAAATGCTCTTGCTAAAGAAAAAGCACTCGTAAAAGAAGATAGTTTAAACGCGCTCTATGTTGCCTTTACCAGAGCCAGAGAAAATTTGTTTGTTATTTTGAAGTCAAAAGATTCGGCATTTGAGCTTTTGGAGTTGGCATGCGTGAATTCAGGCAGTTTAAACATACTCAAGACAAGCGATGAAGTCATTCAAACAATAAATAGGCAATCTTTGGAGTATAAACCATTTTACTACGGAACGCAAAGCGATATTTTGGCTCTTGAAGAGACAAAAGATGAAGATTTAAAATCCATAAATTTCGGTCTTGCCATGCACTATATGTTGGAGATGTTAGGCGAATTTGAAATAGAAAGCATTCCACATGCCAAAGATATGATGCTTAACAAATACGGCTATATTTTAGAAGAACAAGAGATAGAAGATATAGCAAATAGAGTCGAAATGCTTGTAAATTCTAAAGAGTTTAATGTTCTCATAGAAGGTAAATGCTACAGAGAAAAAGCTATAAGATATAAAAACAATCTTCGCTATATTGACCTTCTTGTAAACAATACTGCGAAAAAAGATACTTTATCTCTTTTTGCAACCGGCATGTGGAAAGTGATTGACTATAAAAGTTCAACGGCGTACTCCGGGCATCATGTAAACCAAGTGAGGTTTTATGTAAAAGCGATTCAAGAGATTACCGGCGATGAGGTAAAGGGATATATCTGCTATTTGCTTGAAGATAAAGTTAAAATAGTTGAGGTCTAAAATTTAATGATTTTATCTTTTTTAGAAGGTCTTGTTTTAGGATTTGGTGCAGCTGTTCCCTTGGGACCGATTAATATTCTCATTATGAATGAGGCAATAAAAAGATATAAAAATGGTGTCGCAATAGGGCTTGGAGCTATGAGTGCTGACATAACCTATCTCTCTTTAATCCTCTTTAGTCTTATGGCATATTTAAAGCAGCCGATTATTTTAAACACATTATCTATTTTTGGCGGGGTATTTTTACTCTATTTAGCGTATACAATTTTTAAAAATAGAGATGCAAAAATAGATACCTCAGTACAAACTATAGAAAAAGAAAATATCTTCAAGTTGTACATAAAAGGCTATCTATTAACTTTCATGAATCCTTATACAATTGCTTTTTGGCTGAGTCTCTCCGGCTATATAACGGCTAAAGAACTAAACCCTTATTCGGTAATATTGGGACTTCTGAGTGCGATACTTTTATGGGTATCGGCGATGCCCTATTTTGTCCATAAAAGCAGGCATAAAATATCTCAAAAAATGTCCTACTCTATAGCTCTCGTTTCATCAGTTATTATGTTTGCATTTAGTATAATGATGTTCGTCAATCTTCTTGAATTATTGTAAAATCACTTCTTCAAACAAAATCTTAAATAAACCTAAATTTAAGCTATTTATAAGTTTATATAGCTATACTTTCGCCACTAAAACAAGCAGTCTGACTGTTTTGTTAAATCTCAAGATAAAGGTTCTGTGATGAAATTTACTAAAATTGCAACTCCTGAACAAATAGATCAAAAATGGGTTTTGATTGACGCTGAGGGTAAAACATTTGGTCGTATGATCACTGAAGTTGCAACGCTGCTTCGTGGTAAAAACAAAGTGTGTTACACTCCAAACATTGACTGTGGTGACTTTGTAGTTATCGTAAATGCTTCTAAAGCAAAATTTAACGGTCTTGGCAAAATTGCTAACAAAGAGTATTTTTCTTACTCAGGATACTTTGGTAGTACTAAAAGTATTAAAATGACTGAGCTTTTAGCTAAAAACCCTGAAAAGCTTTACAGATTGGCTGTTCGTGGTATGCTTCCTAAAACTAAGCTTGGTGCTAAGATGATTAAAAAATTAAAAATTTATGCAGGTGCTGAACATCCTCACACTGCACAACTTGCTAAGTAAGGATTGACATATGGCAAAAATATACGCAACAGGTCGTCGTAAAGCTTCAATAGCAAAGGTATGGTTAACTCCAGGAACAGGTAATATCACAATCAACGGTCTTTCATTAGATGCATGGTTAGGTGGATTAGAGGCTAAAAAACTTCGTGTTAAGCAACCTCTTGTATTATCAAAGCAAGATACATCAGTTGATATTGTTGCTAACACTATGGGTGGTGGTTTCGGCGGTCAAGCTGATGCCCTTCGTCACGGTATTTCTCGTGCACTAGTAAAATTTAATCCAGAGATTAAAGCAATCCTCAAACCTGAGGGTATGATGACTCGTGATTCACGTGTTGTTGAACGTAAGAAGCCGGGTAAGAGAAAAGCTCGTCGTTCTCGTCAGTTCTCAAAGCGCTAATCTTCTTTTTCGCTTTTTTACCGATGTCTTTTTGGCATCGGTAAATCTACTATTTACAACTTTCCCCCAAAAACAAAGAATAATTAAACTTTTTTATATATAATCATCGTAATAAATGTAAAGGCACAAGAATGAAAAAAATATTAGCTTTTCTCGCAATAGTAGTTGTAGCTATTGCTCTACTGCCTATGCTCGGCAATAAACTTGCTCAAAATGAACTCGACAACAGAATTGAGGTTTTAGTCTCTTATGGAGTTGAAGTCTCAAACAGCACGATTCAAGAGAGTTACCTAAATACTAAAAAACATTATGAATTTTTGGTCAAAGACACAGAAAAATTTATGAAATATCTCAGTCAATTTTCAGATGCCCAGCTACCTCCGTACGTCCATGCAATGGTTGATGGCATACTTGTCGGAGTCGATGTAACGTATAGTAATTTTCCAATAAATGACGGTGTTTATGTAGATATATATCCTCTTTCGCTGTCAAAAAAAATGATGCAAGATCTTGAAAAAAATGATCTGAATTTCTACCGTTACATTAAAAATTTGTTGCAAAACAAAGGTGTTTTATACCACATAAACTACAACGTCGTAAATAATAGTTTTAATGGTTATATTAAAGACATAAAAGAGGCGTATGTTTTAGAAGATAATTCAAAAGTAAGGGTGGAACTTTTAAATGCAAGCTATGAAGGAAACGGCATTTTGATGGCACCACAGAGACTGGCGACAAAGATTGATTCTATTAAACTGAGCGTAATAAATGCAAACGAAGAAGTAAACGTAGTGTTAAAAGAATTTTCAAGTTCTTCAAATTTTGAGTCACAAAGCACCTATGCTTCGGGAGCAAAACTTAAAGAGATAGAGTTCAGTGTTAAGGGAACAGGTACTGAGGATGCGGTCATAAAAACTAATGATTTACATATAAATATATCTTCGAATACTCAGGCAGATAAAGCAGAATATAATATGAAAACATCTTTTAAAGAACTAAATATCATTGCAAAAGCTTCTGCCCTGCAAGCAACTGATTTTAATTGTGATATTTTTTTAACTAATGTAGATAAACAAAGTATGCAAAACCTAAGAGTTTTACTCTCAGAGGCTAAAGGTTCCGTGTCTCCTGAGCTAGAAGAAAAAATCCAAAAAAGTGTAGTAAATATAATTTCTAAAGGCTTGACTTTAACAATAGCAGACCTATCGCTCGCTGAAATAGCTCTGCAAAATGCACAAAAAGTTAAAGGCTTTAGCTTAAAAGCCAAGTTGGATTTAAAAGAAGATGCGGATGTAGCACAGAAGATACAAAATGCTCCACTTATGTTGATACAAAACATAAATTTAGATGCAAAATTTAAATTTTCAAAAGCTCTATTTGCTCTTATTAATGAGCAGGCTCCTGTGAGTGTTTTTGCAAATGCTTATGCTAAAGAAGAGGGTAAAGAGTTGGTTTTTGACATCAATTTCACTCAAGGAGAGTTACGTGTTAATGGAAAAGCACTGCAATAACTGGGTATAATCACTTCTAAAAAGAGTGGTTATTATTTATGCGAGTTGTACTGTTTTTACTCCTATTTTTCAATCTTTATGCATCAACGTTGCACCTTGCAACTTCGGCAAATCCTTCAAGGCTCAACCCTCTCCTTGCCACTGACTCAAGCTCCTCTGAGATAGCCGGTTTTTTATTTAATGGACTTGTAAAATACGACAAAGATTCTTCTACAATCATAGGCGATTTGGCAAGTGAATTTGTTTATGAAAACAACACTACTTTAATCTTTAAACTAAAAGAAAATGTTTTATGGCATGACGGGGAAAAATTCACAGCAAAAGATGTGCTTTTTACATACAAAACATTAATTTCACCAAAAATTTCCTCTCCCTACAGTGCAGCATTTAGATTTGTGCAAAATGTCGAAGTTTTAGATGAATACAGGGTTAAAGTTACCTATAAAAAACCATATTTTAAGGCGCTCGAGACCTGGATGATGGGGATTTTGCCAGAGCATATTTTGAAAAATGAAGAAAATCTAATGAATGCAAGTTTTAACACAAACCCTATTGGTACGGGAGCTTATAAGTTAGAACAGCTTGAACACTCTAAAAATATTATTTTAAGGGCAAATGAGGACTATTTTGAAGGAGTTCCAAAGATTGAGCGAATATCTTTTCACGTTATAGCAGACCCGATGACACGGTTTTTGATGCTTAAATCACAGGCTTTGGACATAGGAAACATAGAACCTATGCAATATGAACGACAGTTGAGTGAGGAGTTCTTTACAAAATTCAACATCTATGAAGAGATAAGCCA
>MNYP01000079.1 GCA_001873135.1 Helicobacteraceae bacterium CG2_30_36_10 | reverse complement strand
TGTAAACTTACTCTCAAATCACGCTATTTTAGAAATTTTGCTTCCTCATTTTAGAGCGCAAAAAAGCGGCAAAATAGTTTTTATCTCTTCACTGGCTTCACTCATCTCAATGCCGACTTCTAAGGCTTACAGTTCATCAAAAAGAGCTTTAAATGCTTATGCTGAGGGCATTAGATACAAGTTTAAAAATGAGGGTATAAAAGTTCTCACAATTTTACCGGGGTTTGTCAAGAGTGAACTGACGGATAAAAACAGTTTCCACATGCCATTTCTTTTGAGCACAAATGCGGGTGCCAAAAAAATAGTGAGAGCTATAGAAAAAAACAGAAGGTTTTATGCTTTTCCGCTTAGATTTTATTTAATCATTTGCGCGCTGAACTTACTGCCGCAATTTTTAAGAGATAAGATTGTAAACTATATTAATTAAATTGGGAATTATTTATGCAAAATATTGAAGTTATAGACAGCGTTTGTACATACTGCGGAACCGGTTGCGATATCGCTGCTAAAGTTAATACAGATACAAACAAGATAGAGAGTATATTTGCTCATCCGGATGGAGTGGTTTCTCAAGGGAAACTTTGTGTTAAAGGCAAATACGGTTTTGATTTTGTTGACTCTGCCGATAGACTCCGTATTCCTAGAATCGCAAAAAGTTTCCTCCAAAAAAATCCACACATTAAAGAGGCAATTGCCTCTAGCTTAGTTGATTTAGATGAGACATGGTTTGAGACGACACTTGATTCAGCAACAACTGCGTGCGCTATGAAACTTAAAAGTATTCAAGCAAAATACGGCGAAAAAAGTGTCTGTTCTTTAGGCGGGGCTAGAACATCTTGTGAAAGCTCCTACCTTTTTCAAAAGTTTACCCGTCATACTTTAAACTCGCCACATGTTGACAACTGTGCCAGAGTCTGCCACTCTCCCTCTCTTAAAGGGATGAGAATGACCATTGGCGAGGGAGCTGCAACTAACCCTTACAACGACATCTACAACTGCGAATTTATGATTGTTATCGGCTCAAATACAACCGAAGCGCATCCTATTATCTCAAACAGAATCCTTGATGTGGCGCGTGAGCACAACAACTTGGCTGTTTTTGATGTTCGTGAAATCCAACTTCACAGATTTGCAAAATACAAGGCAATTATGCCCCATGAAGCCAATTTGCTGGTTTTAAATATGCTAGCCTTTGTCATTATTGATGAAGAGTTGTATAGCGAAGATTTTTTAGCAGACAGAACAAAAGGTTTTCTTGATTTTAAAGCAAAAATTTTAAATGACCCCTACGCAAATCCAGATTATTTTGAAAATATTGCGGGTTATGAATATCTCTCAAAAATGATCCGTAAAGTTGCCCGTGAGTATGCGCTTAAAAAGTCGATGATATTCTGGGGTTTAGGCATAACTGAGCATATAGACGGCTCTTACGCGGTCATGGCAATTACGCACTTGGCTCTTATGACCGGTAACATCGGTAAGCCCGGCGCGGGTTTAATGCCTCTGCGTGGACAAAATAATGTTCAGGGAACCTGCGACATGGGAATGCTTCCCTATTTTGACCCTGATTATCAGACACCAAAAGAGATAGGTCTGATGACGCCACAACTTGTTGATGCAATGCTTGAAGATAAAATAAAAGCCATTATAAATATCGGCGAAGATATTACGCATATCCATCCAAATCTTAACAAAATTGAGCGTGCATTTGAAAAACTGGAACTCCTTTTTGTTCAAGAACTTTTTATGACAGATGTTGCAAAGCGTGCAGATATTGTAGTGGGTGTAAAATCAGCGTATGAGAAAACAGGTGTTTATATCAACGCTATACGTCGTCTGCATCTGTCACAGCCGCTTGTAAAATCAGATCTGCCTGATGACTGGGAAGTTCTTCAAATCTTAAATAATAAAATGGGTGGAGATTACAACTATAAAAATTCAAATGATGTTTGGGACGAGGTTAGAGAAGTGGCTTACAGACGCTTTAGCGGTGCTTCTTATGTTAGACTACAACGCCACAGAAAGCGTGGACTACAGTGGCCGGTTCATACTGAAGATACCCCGATTTTGCATCAGTTAGATTTTAGAACGGACGACGGTCTGGGTGAATTTCATTACCATCAGTACAAACTTCGAGGGATGGTTGAAGAGATAGTAGAGAAAAAACTCAGCGGTTACCATTTAACAACAGGCAGAACCATCTCTCACTATAACAACTCGGCGCAAACCTCTAAAAGTGAGAAACTTAACAAACGGTATGATGAAGATATTTTGCTTGTGTACGAAGGTGATGCAGCAGATTTTACAAGTGAGCAGGTTATTCTCAAAACTGAGTTTGGGCAGACGAACCCTCTAACTCTAAAGTTTACAGATAAAGTACAGCCAAAGACTCTGTTCTGTACTTTTCACCATGCAAAATCCAAGATAAACAATATCTTTGGAGACAGGTCTGATGAACTGATTTTAACCGCCGCATTTAAGTCCATAAAAGTTGAAATTATCAACTGCTGACATGAGTAGAGCAAAAGGAAATATAGCAGAAGAGTCGGCATGTGGATTTCTCTATGATAATGGTTTTACCCTAATCGAGAGAAATTTTTACTCCCGTTTTGGCGAGATAGATATCATCGCCGTTAAAGACGAAGTACTCCACTTCATAGAAGTCAAAAGCGGCATCGATTATGAAAGTGCCGTTCAAAATATAACTCCAAGAAAACTCTCCCGTCTTATAAAAACAGGCAGTGTCTACATGAAAAAGAACTCCTTTGATGTCTCTTTCACCTATGATGCCATAATAGTAACACCGAAAAATATTGAAATTATTGAAAATATTACTTTTTGAGAGATGAAAAAAAAATAGAGTCTTTCTGACCTTTAAAATGATATAATTTTTCAATATATTTTGGAGAACTTTTATGAATGCAATGATTTACTTTGGCTCTACTCCGTCCACAAAAGAGAACCTCAGTGAGAGAAAAAGCCCATACAACGGTAAAGTAGTTTCAACTGCTCCAATTTGTGATGCACAAGACGCAAAAAAAGCTCTCATAATTGCACAAGAAGCTGTAAAAGCTGCAAAAGCTTCAACTCTGTCTCAGCGATGTAACTGGCTTTTGGATGTTGCGCAAAAACTCAAACAAAACAGAGAAGATATCGCACAAACTATCACAAATGAAGTCGGTAAACCTATAGCATATTCGAGAATCGAAGTTGACAGATGTATAGAGACTCTAACTTTGTCTGCTGAGACTATGCGAACCATGCACGGGGAGACAATTAACACTGATGCCATGGCGAGCGGTAAAAAAACCATCAGTTTTTTTCGTCGTGAGAGCGTTGGTGTAGTTGTAGCGATAACACCCTTTAACTTTCCGCTCAATCTTGTAGCGCATAAGCTTGCTCCCGCACTAGTTGCCGGCAATGCCGTTGTCCTAAAACCTACTCCTGAAGCCCCTTTGACAGCGTATAAATTTGCAAAACTCTTCATTGAGAGTGAGTTTGCCCTGCCAAATGCTTTGAGTGTTGTTTATGGCGATGCTGAGGTTGGCTCCGCTTTAGTCTCTAGTGATATCCCAAGAGTTATCAGTTTTACGGGCAGTGTTCCCGTGGGAGAAATTATTGCAAAGTCTGCAGGCATTAAAAAAGTCTCCCTTGAACTCGGCGGCAATGCGGCGACTTACATAGATAAAAGTGCCGACTTAGACTTAGCAGCAAGCAGATGTTCGCTGGGTGCTTTTGTAAATTCCGGTCAGGTTTGCATCAGCTTGCAAAGAATTTATGTTCATGCAAATATCTATGAGGAGTTTGCTTCAAAAATGGCGCAGGAGACAAAAAAACTGATTGTAGGTTCTCCTTACAATGATGAGACTTTTATGGGTCCCCTTATTGATGACGCGGCTGCAGAGCGTGCAATGAATTGGGTTGAGTCTGCCATAAAAGAGGGTGCCGTGGCACTTTTAACACCGTACCGTGAGGGCAGAATGTTTCACCCCTGTGTCATGGCAAATGTCACTGACGATATGGCGATAGTGTGTGAAGAGGTTTTTGCGCCTATTGTCTCTTTGGTGAAAGTAAACTCTTTTGATGACGCACTGCCACGCATGAACAACTCCCTGTACGGACTGCAGCTTTCTGTTTTTATAAATGATTTGGCACTGGCTCAAAGAGCAATCAACGAACTCGATGCAGGCGGGATTGTTATAAACGATATGCCGACACTGCGTTTTGATATTCAGCCCTATGGCGGTGTAAAACTCAGCGGTGTCGGGCGTGAAGGTCCAAGGTTTGCCATTGAAGAGATGACAGAGATAAAAAGCGTAGTTATCTGTTAAATGAACAAAACAAAGGTAATAATCAGCGCTTGTCTGCTCGGTGAATATTGCCGGTATGACGGCAAAACAAAACAGCTAAGTCAAGTTGTTGAAGCTTTTAAAGAGTATGAAATCATTCCTTTTTGTCCCGAAGCGCCTCTTTTTGGAACTCCAAGACAAAAAATAAATGTAATGCAAGTTAATGGGCAAAAGAGAATTATTACCGATGAGACAAACGAAGATGTTACACGAAAACTTCAAAATGAGATAGAGGCGTTTATAAACCGATTTCCACATGCCAAGACAATTGTCTTGAAATCTAAAAGCCCAAGCTGTGGGCTAGGAACGACCCCAATCTTCAATGAAAGAAAAGAGGTAATTACTCTAGGAGACGGTTTGGCTGCAACAATTTTAAAAAAGAAATTTCCACATGCCAAGATTGTAGATGAGTTAAATTTTTAAGAAACGAAACTCAGTCTCTGTAAATTAACATACCAATCTTCTCTGTAATATTTTCTAGTGTTTTTAAGATAAATTTTAAAAGCGTCTTCATAACACTCTATTTTTTTAATACAATCTTCGGGGATTTCTAACTCATCCTGACAAATACTCTTTGCACTCTCTTCATCTAAATCGCAAAAAAATCCTAACTCTTCATTGTCCGGGTTGATAACAAATTCTCTCTCAAGCATTTTTCTTTCCTAGTATAAAAGATAATGAAACATTATATTACTATTATTTCCATAAACATAACTAAAACTGAATATTTTTTAATCAATTTCATTCAATATAGACAATTACCCTTGTGAGTTGAAATATTAGAATAAAATTGTTTCCTAATGATTACAGCACCCTTAAATTAGTTTATTGTTAAGTTTAGATATAATCGCGCCAAATTATAATGTGAGAATAGTATGAATGTAAGAGAAGAATATTTAAAATTTTTTGAATCAAAAAATCATAACAGAGTGGCTTCGGCTCCACTAGTTCCGGACGATGCGACACTTCTTTTTAATAATGCGGGAATGGTTCCATTTAAATCAATCTTTACAGGTGAAATTCCAAGACCTGAAAACCCAAGAGCGACTTCTTGTCAGACTTGTATTCGTGCAGGCGGAAAACATAACGACCTTGAAAATGTCGGTCACACTGCCAGACACCACACTTTTTTTGAAATGCTGGGCAATTTCAGCTTTGGAAATTACTTCAAAGAAGAGGCTATTGCGTATTCTTGGGAATTTATAACTGAGGTACTAAAACTTCCGGTAGATAAGCTTTGGATTACTGTGCATGAAAGTGATGATGAGGCTGAAGCTATTTGGGAAAAGTACGTTGCAAAGAATAGAATTATGCGTTTGGGCGATGCTGATAACTTTTGGCAAATGGGTGACACAGGACCGTGTGGACCCTGCAGTGAAATCTTTTATGACCAAGGTGCAGAGAACTTCTCGGGTCCTGAGGACAAAATGGGCGGCGAGGGCGACAGATTTTTAGAGATTTGGAACTTGGTTTTTATGCAGTACCAAAGAGGTGCTGATGGCACAATGACGCCACTTCCAAAACCATCCATCGACACAGGTATGGGTTTGGAGCGTGTCGTGGCCATCAAAGAGGGAAAACTTAGCAACTACGACTCTTCGCTTTTTATGCCAATCATCAAAGATGTTGAAAAACTGATAAAAAAAGAGTACAAGTACGAGAGTGGTGCATCTTACCGCGTAATAGCCGACCATATTAGAACAGCTCTTTTTCTTTTAGCTCAGGGGATAAACTTCTCAAATGAGGGTCGTGGCTACGTACTTCGCCGTATTTTACGTCGTGCAGTCAGACATGGTTACTTACTTGGATTTCGTACCCCTTTTATGCATAAACTAGTTGACAGCGTTGTCTCAATTATGGGCACAGAATATAACTATTTAGTTGAAAAAGCTTCTGCAGTTAAAGAGCAGATAGAGCTTGAAGAGGCAAGATTTTTTAAGACTATTGAATCTGGAATAGAACTTTTTAATGAGGAACTTAAAAACACTAAAGAGGTCTTTAGCGGAGAGGTAGCTTTTAAGCTTTATGATACTTTTGGTTTTCCGCTTGACTTGACACAAGATATGTTAAAAGAGAAACACCTAGGACTAGATACAGCGAAGTTTGAAGAGTTGATGCTAAAGCAGAGAACACGTGCTAAAGCTGCCTGGAAGGGAAGCGGAGACGAGGCAGTTCACGGAGACTTTAAAGAACTTTTGGAAAAATTCGGCGAGAACACATTTGTGGGCTATGAGTTTACTCAACACTCAGGAGAAGTTTTGGCACTTCTTGATGAGAACTATAAACATGCTACTAGTCTGGCATGTGGAAGTAAAGGCTGGGTGCTTTTAGACATAACGCCTTTTTATGCAGAATCTGGCGGACAGACCGGAGACAGAGGGGTACTTGAGGGCTATGCAAAAGTTTTAGATACTAAAAAAATATTTGGACTCAATCTCTCTCAAATAGAAGTTATAAATGATTTGAAACTTGGAGATTTAGTTGAGGGCATTGTAGACATTTCAAGAAATGAAATTATAAAACATCACTCGGCTACACACCTTTTACACGCCGTACTTTATGATATTTTAGGTGAGCATATTTCTCAAGCAGGCTCTCTTGTTGAAGCGGATAGATTGCGATTTGATTTTTCTCATCCAAAAGCAGTTAGTGATGCTGAGCTTGCTGAAATTGAGAGAAGAGTCAACCAAGATATTTTAAGAGCTATAAGTGCTAAAACAGATGTTATGGACATTGAGATGGCCAAAAAATCAGGGGCTAAGGCTCAGTTTGGCGAGAAGTACGGAGATGAGGTCAGAGTTGTAAGTTTTGGTGATGCAAGCGTTGAGTTCTGCGGCGGTGTTCACGTACAAAATACGGCAAATATAGGCTCGTTTATAATCACTAAAGAGAGCGGAGTTTCAGCCGGTGTTCGCCGTATAGAAGCAGTTTGCGGCAATGCAGCTTACAGATACTTTGCATCTCAGCGTACACTTTTAAAAGAGGTCCAAGCAGAGGTGAAAAACTTAGATGTACTTTCTGGCATCGCAAGAATGAAATCTAATATTAAAGAGCTAAAAGAGGATTTAGTTGAGGCTCAAAACTCTGCAAAAGTTGAGATAAAAACTGAGGAGATTAACGGTGTTGCCGTGGTTGTTGAAGAGCTTGCAAGCGGAGACATAAAAGAGAAAATAGATGAGTTGAAAAATGAGAATGACTCTATTTGTATTATGCTTTTTCAGGTTAAGGGGGATAAGGTTTTAATAGCTGCCGGTGTCAAAGAGGCAAAAGCAAAAGCCGGAGATTGGATTAAAAAAATAGCTCCAATACTCGGTGGTGGCGGCGGCGGTCGCCCCGACTTTGCACAAGCCGGCGGAAAAGATGTCACAAAGCTAGCAGAGGCTAAAGTAGAGGCTATGAAGTTTATTGTAGAGGCGCTCAGCTAATGGAAGCTTTTTTTGCCCAATATAAAACAGTTATAATATTTTTGCATGTAATAAGTGCCGTGGTTTGGGTAGGCGGAATGATTGCACTGCGTTATGCCGCTCATCCCTCATTTTTAGAGATAGAATCGCCTATTAAAAGATTAGAAAGAGTCGCAGATGCTCTTAAAAGACTTTTTTTTATAGTTGCTCCGTTTGTAGTGATTTTACTTATAACAGCCATTTTAATGATAAAAGGGTACGCTCTTTCTCAAAGTGAATTTAAAATGTTTGCATACGTAAAAGAGGCACTTTGGAGTGTAATGTTTATAAATTTCTCAGTAATGATTTTACGAAGAAACACAGCTGAGAAGGCTCTTAAAAACGGCGACTTTGTTCTTGCTAAAAATCAACTGCAGATGATTGGAAAATTTATGGTTCCACTTAATATTATTTCAGGTGTTATAGCAATATTCTTAGGCTCATTTCTCTCAAATAACTTGTAATGATTAGACTCTCTTCCTCTTCACAAACCCGAGCTTTGCTCTTAAAAAATGCAGGCATTAACTTTCTCCAAGAGAGTGTTGATTTTGATGAAGATACAATCATTTCCACGTGCCCGAAAAATTTTGTGTATCAGGCAACAATGGGAAAATATGAGGCTAATCTGAAAGCTTTCGGATATAAAGAGTATCCGCTTTTAGTCGCCGATACGGTTGTAACCTCTCAAGGAAAAATCCTCCGCAAAGCAAAATCTGAAGAGGACGCACGCAATATTTTAATGACCCAAAGCGGCAACATTACGTCAATAATAACCTGTATGATTTACCAAAGCACTCAGTTAAAACTCATTGATATTTCTCAAACGGATTACATTTTTGGCGATTTTAATCTTGATGCTTTGGAGAATTATTTACAGAGTGGCGAGTGGAGAGGAAAAGCGGGGGCTTGTATGGTTGAGGGTTTTTGCAAACCTTATATAAAAGAAGTAAAAGGTTATGAAAGTACTGCAATGGGGCTTTGTGTGGAAATTTTACAAGCATTCCTTTGATTTGCAGATGTTTAGTGCTAAAATACTTTAGACAAAGGAGTTGCTGATAATGTATGAAATAATAATTATTGTTATGTTTGTAGCTCTGTTAGTTGCTCTTTTTTTCATTTATAAAAACTTGCAAGAGGCGAAATACAATAAAGATATTCTAGACAGTGTTCCTGATATTATCTTGATTTATAAAAATTCAAAATTAGTGGAAGTTAACAAATCATTTTTTAATTATTTTGATAAATATAGTTCTCTTGCAGAATTTATAAAGGCAAACGACTCTATAAGTTATTTTTTTGAACAAGAAGAGGGATATTTAAACCCTCTTGCACTTGATGGCAGTAGCTGGTTTGAGTATGTAAAGCAGATTAAAGTAGCACGCGTAAAGATTAGAATTGAAAAAAAAGAGTACTATTTTTCTATAAATTTTTCTATCCTTGAGAATAATATAAATTGTTTACTCTTCTCAGACATAACTCAGTTAGTAAAATCTCAAAAAGAGATAAACAATTTAATATTTTTTGACCCTGAAACACATATTGGAAATCGTAGATATTGTGATGAGAAAATCAAACAAGAAGTGGCTGTAGCGCAGCGTTACAAACATGATTTGTCTATTGTAATGCTGGAGATAGATAAATTTAAAGAACTCGAAGATTTACACGGGGAGATAGTTGCTCATAAATTACAAATAGCATATGTAAAATTAATTCTTTCCCTTTTGAGAGAGATTGATATTTATTGTCGTTTTAGTGAGAATAAATTTATAATTATACTCCCCTCAACAAACTTGGCAGGTGCAAGACAGGTTGCCCAAAAATTAAAAGATGCTGTTTCTTTAAGTCAAAAAGTACTTCATGTTACTATGAGTTTTGGAGTTACCGCTTATCTGCCCGGAACTGAAATAACTTCATTTTTAACCAAAGCAGATAAAGCACTGCAGAGTGCACAAGAATCTGGAACAAACAGGATAGTAATACTCTGATGTACTACCTCAAAGAGTTAAAAGCGCTCAAACACGCCGGTAGGTATAGAAGCAGAGAGGTGGTTGATAACAAGATATTAGATTTTGCGTCTAATGATTATCTTGGTCTTTCTCATAATAAAACCCTCCATATTTCCACATGCCAAGAACTCTCTAGTTTTCCTCTTAACAGCGCTAAAGCCTCACTTTTAGTAAATGGCTATCATCAAATTCACCAAGATTTTGAGAGAGCTTTATGCGCGGCAAACGGCTTTGAAGAGGGCGTTATTGTAGGAAGCGGATTTAATGCAAATATTGCGCTTATTGAAGCTCTGGTAAGAAAAAGTGATGTTCTTTTTATGGATGAGAAATACCATGCTTCAGGAGTACTGGCCGCAAGCTTAAATGGCTTAAATGTACAATTTTTTGCCCATAACGATATGCAAAATTTAGAAGAGCTAATAAATAAATTTCCACATGCCAAAAGAAAGATAGTTGCAGTTGAGGGAATTTACTCGATGGACGGCGATATTGTAAACGGTAATGTTTTTTCACTTTGTGACAGATATGATGCGATTCTTATTGTTGATGAAGCCCACAGCAGCGGTGTTATCGGGAAGAACTTGATGGGTGCATATGACTATTACAACATTAAAATAAAACCAAACCATATAAAAATGGGAACTCTGGGAAAGGCTTATGGAAGCTTCGGGGCTTTTATACTGGCTTCAGAGCATATAGTCGAGTACCTTATAAATCGGGCTAAACCTATTATTTATGCAACTGCACTCTCTTTATATGATACCCTTTTAGCACACAACTCTTTGCGCTATATACTAGAAAATAAAACCCAAATAAAAAATGAGATAAAACTTCGCCAAAAAATAATTCACGAAATTTTAGGCTTACAAATAGAGGGATTAATAGCGCCTATAGTTATAGACAATAACGTAAGAGTCATAGAAATCCGTGATGAACTTTACGCCAAAGGTTTTGCAGTCGGCGGAATAAGGCAGCCAACAGTTGAGCGTGCTATCATTAGAGTGATAGCGAGATTAGGGCAAAGCGCACAAGAGTTAAGCGAACTGTGCATCTATTTAGATAAAATAAAAAAATGAAGATTTCTAAATTAAGAATCAGTCTCAATGAAAAAAAATTGGTAGATATAGAGTTTGAAATTTCTTCTTCACTTGCTCTTGTGGGACAAAGTGGAAGTGGAAAAAGTTTAACACTCAAAGCACTTTTGGGCATGTTGCCAAGCGGTATGACTCTGGAGTTGGAACATACAAGTGAGTATGAGTTGAAGGTGGGAAAGAGTCTCTCTTTTGTTCCTCAAAATCCTTTTACAGCACTCTCGCCGCTTACAAAAATCAAAGATCAATTTTTTGTTGATGAGAGAAAAGTTAAAAAATTGTTCTCTCAGGTTGGCTTAGATGAGGATTTACTGCAAAGATTCTCTCCTGAACTCTCAGGCGGTCAACTCCAGCGAGTTATCATAGCAATGGCACTGGAGTCTCAGCCAAAACTTCTTTTACTCGATGAACCGACAACGGCAATTGACCCGGATACAAGAGTTTTGATTTTAGATTTGTTAAAAAAATTACAAAAAGAGTTTGGATTTAAAATACTCTTTGTTACACATGACATGAATTCGGCACAATCATTATGTGAAGATATCTGTGTAATAAAAGAGGGAATAGTTATAGAAAAAGGCAATATGTACGATATTCTCACAAATCCTAAAGAGAAATATACAAAAACTTTAATTGATGCAAGTTTTGCAAATAGGGAATTTAGAAAATGAAAATAGTTAAAAATATATTTGTCACAGTTTTATTAGTTGGATTTATATCTCCGTTTATAATTTTGGGATATTTCTTGACTCTGAATTATGATATATCAACTTTGGTTGATTATAAACCATCCGTAACTACAAGAATTTATGATCAAAACGGTGAGAAAATCGCAAATATTTTTAATGAAAAACATAGATACTATGCTACATTTGAGGAGATTCCACCCAGAATAATAGAAGCTTTAGTAGGCATTGAAGATACGACTTTTTTTGAACATCCGGGTATAAATGTAGATGCTATTTTTCGAGCCGCAATAAAAGTTCTTAAAGCCGGCAGTGCAGTTGAAGGGGCTAGTACAATTACCCAGCAGCTAGTCAAAAATAAACTTTTAACGAGAGAAAAAAAATTATCAAGAAAGATAAAAGAGGCTATTTTTGCACTCAAACTTGAGCATGTCCTAAGCAAAGAGCAGATACTCGAGCGTTATCTAAATGAGATTTATTTTGGACACAGTTATTATGGTATTAAAACAGCAGCTGATGGTTATTTTCACAAAAATCTAGATGAGTTAACTTTAAAAGAGATGGCTGTTTTAGTAGGTTTGCCAAAAGCACCAAGTGCTTATGCCCCTACAAAAAACTATGAAATTTCTATGGGCAGAGCAAACCGTGTTATCTCTAGAATGTATGTTTTAGGTTGGATTGATGAAACATCTTATAATAAAGCACTCCTGGAACTTCCAAAAGTTTTTGATGATACTTTAACACAAAACAGAGCTCCTTTTGTAGTTGATGAAGCTGTGAGAATAGCATCTTCTGAGGGCATTGAAGATATTAGAACAGGTGGTTATGAAATATATACAACTATAGACCTGAGACTCCAAGAGGCTGCAAGGGAATCACTGCACTACGCTTACGATGAGTCATTAAAAAGAATACAAGAGCATGAGAACTCCTCATCGGTGCCCTCCGACGTAAATACCTCACTTTTAAATGGTGCCATAGTTAGTATAAATCCAAAAACCGGAGATATTTTAGCTCTTGTTGGTAGTTATGATTATAGAATAAGTCCTTATAACCGTGCTACACAAGGTCGTCGCCAGCCCGGTTCTGCCTTTAAACCTTTTATATATCAAGTAGCAATTGACTTAGGGTATTCCGGAGCGACAGAGCTGGTTGATGTTGCAAGAACATATGATTATGAGAAAAACGGGGAAGAGGTAAAGTGGCAACCAAGTAATTATGAAAATAATTATAAGGGTTTAGTTAGCCTAAGAGAAGCCCTTGTCCATTCAAGAAATTTAGCGACTATTAACCTTGTAAATGACATAGGACTCACTCAGTTATTGAATGAATTTAAAAAATTTGGCATAGAAAACTTGCCTCCTGATTTGTCTATTGCTCTTGGCAGTATTTCGCTCTCTCCTCTAGAATTAGCCAAGTACTATACCTCTTTTGCAAATGGAGGCATACAAGTTACACCCAACCTGATTAACCATATAGAGAAAAATGGCAATACGGTATATGTTAAGAAGCAGGAGAGCCGCTTTATCACAGAGGAGACGCAGGCCTTCATTATGACAACTATACTCAAAGATGTTGTGAGTCGTGGAACCGGTAGAAATGCTGACGTTAAAGGTATTGAGTTAGCCGGAAAAACCGGAACAACTAATAATAATGTTGATGGTTGGTTTGCCGGTTATTCTCCAACCATAGAGACTGTTGTATGGTTTGGCAATGATGATAACTCGCCAATGTATGCAAGAGAGACCGGGGGCAGAATAGCCGGACCTGCATTTGCCAGATTTTATGAAAATGTACTGAAACTTTACCCTCAGATACAAAGAAAATTTGATGTTCCTGCGGGCATTATCGAAGTAGAGATGAATGGTCAAAAAGAGTATTTCAGCGATATCTCTAAACCGCCTCGTGCTGAAGGGGTATCTGATCCACAAGAGGAGTTACTATTTTGATGAAAAAACTATTATTAGGCTTGTTACTGCTTGGCGGGGTAAGCCATGCAGAGTTGTTTCAACAAGGGAACGTCGGTATGGGTATTATTGTCGGGAATGGTTCATCTCTTACAAGAGAGGGGACTCAAAACTATACTATAGTCGGGGTAAGTGCTGATTACTTTATAGTTGATGATTTATCGGTAGGTCTTGGTTATATGGGCTGGTTTGGAGGGACTCCAACTTTAAATCAAGTCACTCTTCCGATAACTTATTATATTCCTTTAGATGAGAAGTTCCGTCCATATCTTGGAGCATTTATGAGAGAAACATATATTAGTGAGGGTTATGATGACTATGAGTCTTATGGAGCTAAAGCAGGAGTCGCTATATCATTTTCCAAAAAATCATATCTAGGCATTGGAGTTGTTCAAGAGTTTTATGGAAGCGGTAAATATGGAGATGAATCTTCAAGCACTTACCCTGAAATTATTTTCGCTTTTTCATTTTAAACAGATATGTCACAGTTGTACTTCAATTAAAGCGCTTTAAAGAGGTTTTCTAGGTAGTATAGATCTCTTTTTAAAAGATCTTGCTTAACATTGAATAATTTAAAATGCTGTAAATCTGCCACTATAATAAGATTTGATGACATGATGAAGCATACCCAAATTTACAAGACAGTTCAGCTAAGAAAAAACTCAAAAACCATCTCAATTGAAGATTCTGCTTCCAAAAAAGTGAAATAATTTTTGTCACTTTGGCCTGTACAGACTTGCGAAGGCTTGTCGGTGCCCAAGAAGCCCGTTTGCTAAAAGTAATACCCTAGTCGAAGTGAAAGGTAATTGTCGCTTGCACTCTCACTCAAACCATAAGCATAATTAAAAGTCGTAAACCAGTTTGCATCAATGTTGTAAAAAGCATACAGAGATGCTGTTTGAATCGTTTGGACATCCGTGTAAATACTATCGCTGTAATTATATGAAGCACTTAAATATAGTTTGTCTTTTGGGTAGAAACCTATTCCGGCATTATAGGAATTAGTGTTTTGATAGCTAATCTCTCCGGCAATATCATCATCATTTATTATAGTAAAACTATAACCACCAAAAACATTTGTTTGATCAAATATATAGCTGATATTTGCGGACGCCACGTAGTCTGAATTGTTGTTATTAAGGGTAGAATCATAAGTCGAAATGATAATACCGGCACCAACTCTTATGTCAAGTTTATTTACAGGCGAGAGTTTATAATAAGCACCCAAAAAAGAATCATTCATCCCGTCCTCATTATACGCTACACTTTGAGAATCATAATAAGAAGTGCTTGCCTGCATAGAAAAATTTTTATAGTAATAGTCTATTTGCAGACTTGTTGCGGTTGTATCTGATTTTTCCAGACCCTCATAACTAGTTTGAGAAAAGTTGAGACCGACAATAATATCAAAATTGTGAGGACTTTTTAAAGATTTAATTGTACATCCATTTATATCAGCTAATTCACTCATTAAAGTGTTAGGACATTGGTCTACATCGTCGTCAACACCATCCATGTCGTAATCACTAAATGCAGATAACTCAAGTGCGCTAAGAAGCAATAAGAAAGATAAAATTTTATACATTTGTTTCTTTTTGTAACGTCGTAAAGACTCTAATAATTATAAGCAACTAAGCTAAATCCTTAGTTGCTTATGTGTATTATTTTTTTCCCATGAAATTATGTGGTGCATTACCACCAATATTAGAATTGCTTCCTCCACCCATTGCCTGGGAGCCAGCTTGATTTTGGTTCATATTTTGATTTCTTTGCATGTTGCCTTCTTCGGTCATTTGACCTATACGACTTCTCTCTTGAGCTCTGGTTTGAGTCTGAGCTTGAGCTCCCTCAGCCTGCATAGTAGAACGAAGTTGATCAATTGCCGTTGCTCTGTCTTGTGCACTTAAAGTTGAAAGCGTCGCTTTAAATTCATTAACGAGAGCTACTCTTTGCTCAGGAGTTTCTGCTGTTTGAATTGCGGCAATTTGTTCATCTGTTGTTGCTGCAACACCTAATGTTAAAGTTCCCAGCAGCAATAAAGCCGCACTTAATTTTAAAGTTTTCATCTTGTGTTCCTTATGTTTTGATAGTGTTATTATTGCATACTAGTGTTAGCGATATATTAGCTTGGAAAGGTTTAAAGTAAATGTTGTCCCTTGACTCATTTGACTCTCTACACTGATTTTTATTTTCAGCTCCTCACACAGTTTTTTTACTATATGAAGTCCGATCCCTAACCCTCTCTCTTGTTCTTTATAAAATCGCTCAAAGATTCTTTTAGGATTTTTTATCCCTACCCCTGTGTCAGTTATAGAGAGTAGGAAATTTTCCTGATTGTATATAATGCTAACAGAACCATTTCGCTTATTGTACTTAGCCGCATTTGAGAGTATATTGTCAATGATGCGTGAGAGGGCTTCTTTATTAGTTGAAAGTTTTTGATTGCTAAGACCCAGTTTAAAGTGTATAGCTGGGTAGTTTTTTTCTAACATTGCTATGCGCTCAGTTAAAAGTTCTTGTAAATCAAACTGCTCTTTTTGTAGTGCATGGCTGTGCAAATATGAGCCAAGATGCTCCTCAAGATTAAGAATTGTGCTCACACTCTGCTCAATTCTCTGAACTTTTTGGTTCTCTACTATCTCCTTTTTTAGCATAGCAGAGTTGAGTCGCAGTGAGGCCAAAGGGGTATTGAAATCATGGAGTATATCTTTTATAAATTCCTGTGTTAATAGTAGGGCGTTTCTTAAGGGAGAGAGTGCATAAAATGAAAAGAGTATAGACAAGATTAAGACTACACTCAAGATTATTAAAAAGTTCAGGAGGGCATCTTGCTGCAACTTTTTAAGCTCTAAAGTGTACTGTCGGGCATTAAAGTTTATAAGCATGAAATATTTGTCAGAGTTTGGAATAGGGTAGTAAGAGCTTAGTCCTTTTTCATCATTATATAAAAAATAGAGTTCCTGCTTCTCTTTTGGCACAAAGTCGATTGTGAACTGCTCACATTGCAAATTATAACTGCAGACTCTCATTTGTGAAAATAGAGTTTCATTTAAAGTTTGAATATCTTTTGTGTAGTTGATGTAAAAAAGTGTTGTAATTAAAATACTTAAAGAGCTGAAAAAAAGTGTAAAGCTTTTTACAAATGACTCAATTTCAACCTTGCTCAAGTATATATCCTATACCGCGGAGATTTTTTATCTCCAGACCTGTTGTCTGCTTTAACTTAGTAAGTGCAACTCTGAGTGCAACGGGAGAGGGTCTTTCTAAACACTCCATAAGTATCTCTTTGTCTAAAACATTGGAGATGTTGTTTATAAAAAGCTCAAAAAGCTGCTCTTGAACTTCGCCAAGGGCAATCACTTTTGCGTCTTTACGCAGAGTCTTCGTTTTAGGGTCAAATTCCAGATTTTTATACTTTATGGCAGAGTTTTTAGCTGCGAGTTTCGAGTTTACTCGAATGAGCAACTCCTCGGGAAAAAAAGGTTTTTTTATATAATCCTCAGCACCGATTTCAAAAGCTTTGGAGATTGATTTTAAATCGATTAAGGCACTTATAAAGATGGTAGGAGTTTTGTCATCAGCTTCTCTTAGACTTTGCAAAAGCTCAAGACCATTTATGTCCGGCACATTAATATCAAAAATGTACAAATCAAACTCTTTATCATAGGTAATGTCAACAGCATCATTTCCACATGCCACAACATTCACGCTATAGCCCTCTGATTCTAAAAGCTCATGTAAAGTCTCTGCCAACAAGGCATCATCTTCTAAAAGTAAGATTTTTTTATTCATGCTTAATTATAGTCAATAAATGTTAGTGAAGTGTTAAAGCCTCTTTAGTTGGGTTTGATTTGATTGTAGAGAGTGTATCTGTCCCCTAGGACTTTAATGTCAGTTATTTTCTCATTTCTAACTGTGAAAAAAGATGCACCTGAGTAACTTATTCTATTACCGGTAGCTTCAAATTCATACAACTTACCCTTATGCGTACCAGAATAGGTGACATAAACAGCAACTTGTGGACCCTCTTCTACAACTATTTCTGTTGCATGATACAGGTTTGGAAAAGCAGTTAAAATCATATCTGCATACTCTCTAAATTCATCAATTCCTACTGTGTCAATCCCTAGAGAACCGCGAAAACGCAAATTTTCGCTGAAAATCTTCTCGGCTTTACTAAAATCATGTGAATTCCACATCTCATAGTATTTAGCAACAAGGTTTTTATTTGTTATCAAATCTAGTCCTCATAAAATTTAGATTTGTGTGGAAATTTTTGAATATAACCAAACTCATCATCATCGTCTTCATTATTATTTTCAAAGTCATTGTCGAATACTTTATCATACCCTAACTTTAAAAGCTCATTATCTATCTCTTGGGTATTTATACCGTTTTTTTTACTAAAGTCTAATAAATACTCAATATCTTTACCTAACACACAACCTAATTCTAATGCAAATTTAAGGTCTTGAAACGTCATCCTTTTTACCTCTATAAACAAATATTTAAACAAGAGTTTTTAAAGCGAAAGTATACTGCCAATTCAAATTTTTTTTGCTAAAAATAATCTTAAACCAAAAACATATCCGCTAAGCCTAAAAAGAGTAAAAACCCCGAAGAATCAATCATTGTTGTAAGAAATACAGTTGAGGCAACAGCCGGGTCAATACCTGTTTTTTTAAGAATCAGAGGAATCAAACCTCCCAAAACTCCGGCTAAAATAAGCGTACAAAACATTGAAATGGCGATAATAATACTAAGCGTGCCATTAAAAAACCAAAGATAGGAGATGAGGGCTATAGAGAGGGCGATTGCACTGCCGTTTAAGATGACGATTTTAAGTTCACGAAGAAGTACGCTTTTGACGCTAGAATAATCTATTTCTCCCAGAGCCAAACGTCTTATGGTAACGGTAAGAGCCTGCATACCTGCGTTGCCACCAAGAGCTGCGACTACCGGCATCAAAATTGCCAAAGCTACAAATTGTCGAATTGTTTCTTCAAAGATTCCAATAACAAAAGATGCAAGTAAAATAGTTCCCAGATTTACAAAAAGCCATACCAATCTTGCACGACCGGCTTTAAAGGTGTTTTGCTCTTCGGCATCGTCATTTACTCCTGCCATAGAGTAGCTTTGCTCAGTATGAAGGTCCTGTATAAGATCAAAAACATCATCATAGGTAATATGACCCTTGAGTATCCCGTGTCTATTCACCACGCCAATAGCATTTAAATCATAATCGCTAAAGAGTCGAACTACCTCTTCGACAGGTGATTTTGCACGTATTGTTATAGGTGGACGGGGACGCACAGTTTCAAGAATATAAGCGATGGTGTCATTATCATCAAATAAAATAAGGTCCGTAAAATGAAGCGAACCTAAAAGTACTCCCCCTTCGTCAACAATATAAAGTTTTATAATAGAACTGAGTGGTTCTGTTTCGCGAAATTTTTGTATTTTGTCTTTCACTGTTCTTAGTGTATCTTTTTTTGTGGCGGTGAGTATTTCGGTTTGCATGTAAGCACCCGCCATATCTTCTTCATAAGCAGAGAGTTCTTTATGCTCATCTTGCATATCCGGATGCAGAGAGTGTAGCAGTAATGACGCCAAAGAGTGGTCTGTTAATTCAATTCTATTGATGATGTCGGTAGCATCGTCGCTTTGGGCATTTTGTATACTCTCAAGTATTTTGGCATGTGGTAAGCGTTTGATAGCGACTTCAAATGTATCGCCGTCGAGTTCGAGTAAAACTTCTCTTAATTGATTGGGTGAAATACGTGAGAGACTGGAGAAAAAGAGCCCTTTGTCGTAGAGGTAAAGTTGTCCAAGACTTTTGGCAATACGTGAGGGAGCAATATGAATAGCACCGGTATAAGACTTATTTATACGCTGATAATGCCTTTTTATTTTTTCATTCATTGCTTTTTCCCATACGTTAAGTTTTTAAAAGTGCAGACTATTTAAAGTCTGCTAAGCAATTCACTCTTTTTAGAGTTAAATTCATTATCTGTAAGAACACCGGCTTCATGCAGTTTAGCCAACTTATCAATAAGTTCTATAATTGTGCTAGATGTTTTATAATTCTGTGCATTATTATCAGATTCAGGCTGTTGGATATTTTCTGCTTGTTTCATAGGGGCTTGATTTGAAAAATTATTTTGCATAGGTTCTGCAAAGTTAGTTCGCGGAGCAGGAGGAGTACCTTGACCGGAGACAATAGGAAGAGTTGAAACTGAAATTGTTCCATATTGGCTACTGAAAGTTAGAGAAGTGTCCCCACCTTGCTGCTGAGAAACACCGCCAATATTATGATTTAACGTGTCATACACAGTTACTTGCCCGTTCAATTCAACGGCAAGTCTATGAGGGAAAACAGCATAACGTATATTGTTCTGGGCACCACTGCTAAAAGGGATACCTAAGTCTGTTGGCCACCATTGATTGCTTGCTCTTGTGCCTGGAGTTGCTATTGGAAATATTTGGATAGTTTGTAAGGCATTGGAAATTTCAGAACATAAATTATTAACAGTATTTTTAAGACCATTATTAAACATATCACCGATCATAGTCATACCACCTTTCATCCATTGACCGGAGCCACCAAGTTCAGGGGAGTTAAACTGAGCCATTGTTCCCCCACCGTTGTTTACAGCACCAATCATGTGAATAACAGCATCCTTGCTTAAATTGTATCTATTGCTAAGGTCATTAACGAAGTTTTGACCTTCTGGTGTTAGTTTTTGCATTTTTGGTTCCTTTTTTTAAAAATTATTTATCTATTTTTAGAAGTGAAAAGTGCATTTTAAGCACCGAGACATAGCCGGTTTTTGTAGTTGACATTATAGTGTAAGATAGACCAACAAGAGCGACAGACTTTAAAAGTATCCGTAAAATAAAGACGAATTGCACAAAAGAGGTTGATTGATTTCTGGGTTTCCATATGCCACTACACATTTAAAAATCCATCTGAAATTAAGCAAAATAGGTATAGAATATCCCCAATTATTATTTATATTTTACCTATTTTGTAAAGGAGCTAATGTATGTGGTTGCACATAAGCTGTGATTTAACATTCGAAATCACTGTTCCCACACCATTTATATTTATGTTGAGACCGCGCAGTGGCGCAAATCAATGGATAGCTTCTCAAGAATATAAGATTGTACCAAGTGTTCCCGTCTTGGAATTTACCGATATTTACGGTAATTTGTGTCAAAGACTGATTGCTCCTCCTGGGACTTTTGCCATATATACTTCCGCAGAAGTCCAGACAACGGAGTATATAGATGAAGCACCCGGAGCACACTTCGTAGAGATCCAAAATCTGCCGGATTCTGTGCTTATGTACCTCTTGCCAAGTCGTTACTGCGAGGCAGACTTATTTACTCAAATGGCAGCAGAAATTACGGCAAACGAGCTTTTGGGTTACAATCAGGTAAGGGCTATTACTCTGTGGCTACGAGAAACAATCCGTTTTGAACCGCAAAACAGTGATGCTTTACTCTCTGCCGTAGAAGTAAATGTCAGAGGATTTGGAGTGTGTAGAGACTTTGCTCATCTTGGAATTGCGATGTGTCGCAGTCTTAGTATACCTGCGAGGATGGTAGTCGGATATCTTCACGACTTAGAGCCAATGGATTTACATGCCTGGTTTGAAGCTTATGTTGGAGATAGATGGTACTCGTTTGATGCAACACAAGCTGAGATGCGAGGGGGATATGTAGCAGTAGGCTATGGTCGTGATGCGGCGGATGTCGCTATTTACAATCAATTTGGACCCGCCTTGTATAGTACATCTCAAAATATTAATGTAAAAAAAATAGAGGATAATGCCACCTCTGATTTAGGATAAAATATGCAACGCTATAAAATTATACACCGCACTTATTATAACTATTCGTCTGAAGTGACACTTGGAATACACAGTTTACTTTTACGACCCAGAGAAGATTATGAGCTTAGAATTGAGTCTTTTGTTTTAAAAAGTACACCTGACGTGAAAATATTTTGGCATAGAGATGTTGAGGGTAATTCAGTCGCAATAGCTAATTATAATCAACAAACTCAACAGCTCTTAATTGAGAGCGAAGTAATTATTCATCAGTACAATGAGTCTCCTTTGGACTTTCTTGTCTCTGATTATGCAATAGAATACCCATTTATGTACAAAAACTCTGAGCAATTTCTTCTCTCTCCCTATATGGTATTGCCAGAGGAAGAGACAAGGGTGCTCTTAAATAATTGGATTTTTAATGTCTACAAGAGTGGCGAGGCGGTCCAAACATATACACTGCTGCAAAGACTGGCAAAATACATACACACAACATTATCGTACACCATAAGAGAAGAACCCGGAGTCCAAAGTGCTCAAGAAACACTCTCCTTAGGCTCTGGTTCTTGTCGTGATTTTGCCTTACTCTTTATGGAAGCAGTAAAATGTTTAGGCTTTGCCTCACGTTTTGTGAGCGGATATCTTTACGCACCGCTTATGGCAAGCGAAGTAGGCTCTACCCACGCATGGGCTGAGGTTTACATTCCCGGTGCCGGCTGGAAGGGTTTCGATCCAACCATCGGAGACATAGTAGGCTCTTCACACATTCCAGTAGCAGTCTCAAGATTAGCTGAATCTGTACCTCCTATTTCAGGAACTTTTGCAGGTAATGCAGAGTCAAATCTAGATGTCGGAGTTTGGGTTAGCCAGTGTTGATAAGCCGCCAGTTTCAACCAGTAAAAGTTTAATTTAAAATCTCTTCGGTACCGATAGTTATTTTACACTCTCTTGGCATGTGCAAACATCTGACTTTGGCGGTTTAGTTCATGCATCCGTCACTGCGAGGAACGAAGCAGTCTAGTTCATACGTCCGTCACTGCGAGGAACGAAGCAGTCTAGTTCATACACATGTAGATTGCTTCGTTCCTCGCAGTGACTGGCATGAGACGGCGAAAATGATGTGAATGAGTTCACTTTATTTTAGATTATGACATCTTGGCATGTGGAAACATCTTTTTGTACTCTTTATAAATAGTAAAACTGGAGATGTAGTAACTGGGTTGTTTCGTGCTAAAACTTTACTATTTTTTTGGTGCTAAACTCTCTTTGAGTTCTTTTAACTCTTGCAAACTTTTCTCATTTTTCTCAATAATCTCATCTACCATAAGCCCAAGCATTACTGTTTTGTAGAGATTTGGTTTATTCTTTTTCCAATTATAAAGTGTTGTTCTATCAATATTCAAATACCCTGCAATATCTCTTTGAGTCATTTTATGCCTACTTTTTTATAGTAGGTTACATATAGGCACTTTACAAAACAACAGTTGTTATATTCTACAATTATTTACTTTTTAGTTGCTATATTCAACACTTATATAATAGAATGTTGAAATATTGAACAAAAATTAGTAAAAGTGTGGAAATATGCCAAAAGAAAATCAAGCTAAAAAAGCAACGAATAGCAATTTGCGAAAAGCGAATAAAGAAAAAAATGATGAGTTTTATACACAATTACCAGATATAGAAAGGGAACTTTTTCATTATAAAGAACATTTTAAAGGAAAAACAATTTTTTGTAATTGTGATGACCCTGAGGAGTCTAATTTTTTTAGATATTTTGCACTCAATTTTGAAAAACTTGGACTTACAAAAGTAATTACAACTCATTTTGAAAAAGACAAATCATCTTACAAACTAGAACTTGAACACGATTTGAATGATGATGGAAGAATCAATGAACTAGATAGATTTAAAACTCCTTTCAAGCAAAATGGAGATTTTAGAAGTCCTGAATCTATCGAGATACTGAAAAGTTGCGATATTGTTGTTACAAACCCTCCGTTTTCACTTTTTCGTGAGTACGTGGCTCAACTGATAGAATATGATAAAAAATTTGTGATAATCGGCAGTTTAAATGCAATTACATATAAAGAAATATTTAGTCTAATAAAAGAAAATAAGCTTTGGATTGGATATGGCTTTCTTGGAGGAAATGCTTATTTTAAAACTCCAGCTACAAAAGAGTTTGCCAGTGGTGTTTATAGTGAAGAAACAGGACTTGTAAAGTTTAGAAATGTAACTTGGTTTACAAATTTGGAAATTCAAAAAAGACATGAAGAGATGACATTATTTAGAAAATACCATGAAAGTGAATATTTAAAATATGATAATCATGAAGCTATTAATGTGGATAAAATCAAAGATATCCCAGATGATTTTGATGGTGTTATGGGAGTGCCAATAACATTTTTGGACAAATATAATCCTAACCAATTCGAGTTGTTGGGGATTATGAACACAGGGGAAGAGAACAAAGGTATCAGATACGAAAATACTCCACATGGAAGACCAATTATAAATGGTGTTGAGAAATATCTTCGTATTTTAATAAAAAGAAGAAATAAAGGGCAGAAGTATGAAAATAGAGCTTAAAAAAATAACAATTAGTGAACTTTATGATGGGTACAAAAATCATTTTGAAGAAGGTGTAATTGGCTTTGATGGCAAACTCAATATTCGTCCCAAGTACCAAAGGGAGTTTGTTTATAAAGATAAGCAAAGAGATGCAGTGATAGAAACTGTTAAAAAAGATTTTCCACTCAATGTGATGTATTGGGTGAAAAATGAGAATGATTCTTATGAGGTACTTGATGGGCAGCAGCGAACAATAAGTATTTGTGAATATGTAGAGGGAAATTTTTCGATTATTGCGGATGAAAAACCATTTTATTTTCATACGCTTACAAATGATGAACAAAAACAAATTTTGGATTATGAATTGATGGTGTATTTTTGTGAAGGAAACGATAAAGAGAAGCTTGACTGGTTTAAAACTATCAATATCGCAGGTGAAAAATTAACCGACCAAGAACTACGAAATGCCATCTATACAGGAACTTGGCTAAGTGATGCAAAAAAATATTTTAGTAAATCAAACTGCCCAGCGTACGGAATAGGAAGCGAGCTAATAAATGGCTCACCTATTAGACAAGAGTATCTTGAAACTGTAATCAAATGGATAAATAGGGATAAAATAGAAGAATATATGGCAATCAATCAACATAAACCAAATGCAAATGAATTATGGCTTTACTTTCAAAGTGTCATTAGTTGGACAAAAGCCATATTCCCAAAACATCGCAAAGAGATGAAGGGGTTAGAGTGGGGAATTTTATTTAATGAATTTAAAGATGATAAAAATTTAGACCCTAAAACATTGGAAGCCGAAATATCAAAATTGATGCAAGATGAGGATGTTGGCAGCAAAAAAGGGATATATGAATACTTGCTAACAGGCAAGGAAAAACATCTCAATATTCGAGCATTTAGCGACAAACAAAAAAGAGAAGCTTACGAGAGACAACAAGGAGTTTGCCTTGTATGCAAAAAAACTAAGAATGAAAAAATTCAATATGAACTAAGCGAAATGGAAGCCGACCACATAACTCCTTGGTATGAGGGTGGGAAAACTGAACCAAATAATTGCCAAATGTTATGTAAATTACATAATCGAATGAAGTCGGGGAAATAAATCTTCACTTCTCTAAAATAGTTTATGTTTAGTTTGTAGATAAAGCAACACTCCTCGTTTAATCTCCACTTTTATAGAAAAATTGCTTCATTTTTATAATGATGGGAAGTCTTAATTTATAACTGTGAGAAGGTTAAAATAAAAATAGAACTCAATTTTTTTCTTTTTTAGCTACTTAAAAAAAGAAAAACATCACGGCATGAGACGGCGAAAATAAGATGAATGAGTTCACGTTATTTTGGACTATGTGCTTACGATAAAATTAACCATATTTTTCTATGCTAAAGCATATACGAAAAAGATTCTGTGGAGATAGGGCTGAAATGAAGTGAATGAGTTCACTTTATTTTAGACTATGTGCTTATGATATGTTTGTAATGAATTTAGGAACGGAAGAGTGGAGGTTTAGATGATGAACCTTGCCTCGAATAAATTCGAGGTACCGAAGAGAGGGCTTAAGAAATGCTACTTTTAGGACTTCTCATGGACGAAGGCAAGCCATCGCTTCCGACAGAGTGGCGATTTTTATGACAACAAGGTGAAGCTCGTGTGAACTATGCCATTTCAAAGCATAGTTTGAAAGCATCACATCCGACAGAGTGGCAACTTTAAAAAAGTGCTTGGCATGAGACGGCTGAAATAAAGTGAATGAGTTCACTTTATTTTAGACTATGACATCACGGCAGTCTAGTTTGTATACATGTAGATTGCTTCGTTCCTCGCAATGACGGGCATGTGGAGGTTTAGATGATGAACCTTGCCTTGAATACAGAAAAAAATTTACTTATTTCACACTCTCTTTGTTTATGGGGAGTGTTTTTCAAGGGGGTGGGCTTATAGTTTGTTATTTATACATGTTTCTTATTTTAGATTAGAGTATAGAATGATATAATCATCATCTATATTTAAGTTATCTATTTTACTCGAAAATTAAAGGAAGTTTCATGGCATTAAAAGTTGTACTCTCTCATAATACACACTACAAATACGATAAATATATATCACTTTCTCCACACACCATAAGACTTCGTCCGGCTCCTCATAGCAGAACGCCGATTGATGCTTACTCTATGAAAATAACTCCTAAAGAGCATTTTATTAACTGGCAGCAAGATGCTTATGGAAACTACTTGGCAAGAGTTGTCTTTCCTGAAAAAGTAAAAGAGTTTGGAATAGAGGTTGAAGTTATTGCAGATTTGATTTCTATTAACCCTTTTGATTTTTTTGTTGAAGAGTATGCTGAGCAGTACCCTTTTGAGTACAAGCCTGCCCTAAAAGCAGAACTAACTCCCTACTATGAAGTCACAGAACAGGGCAAACAGCTTAAAAAATTTCTTAAAACGCTTGATTTAAAAGAGCGTAAAATTAACGACTTTCTTGTCTATTTAAATACAGAAATTTATAAATACTTAAAGTATACAGTTCGTCTTGAAGCGGGCGTTCAATCGTGCGAAGTTACTTTAGACAAAAAACTGGGAAGCTGTAGAGATTATGCTTGGCTTTTTGTGCAGGTTTTAAGAAGCTTGGGTTTTGCTGCAAGATTTGTATCCGGTTATTTGGTACAGCTCGCGCAGGACGAAAAATCGCTTGATGGTCCAAGCGGTCCTGAAAAAGATTTTACAGACTTACATGCCTGGACAGAGGTTTATCTGCCGGGTGCCGGCTGGGTCGGGCTTGATTCTACAAGCGGACTTTTTGCAGGTGAGGGGCATATTCCCCTTGCTTGTACTGCACACTATGAAAGTGCTCATGCTATTGAAGGTTTGAGTGATAAATGCGAAACAGAGTTTGAATTTTCAAATACGGTTACGAGAATTTTTGAATCACCTCGCGTGACGAAACCATACCGCGATGACCAGTGGGACGCAATAAACAGCTTAGGTTATACGGTTGATGAAGAACTGCAAAAAAATGATGTAAGACTCTCTATGGGCGGAGAGCCGACCTTTGTCTCCATAGATGACATGGAGTCAGAGCAGTGGAATACGGCAGCTGATGGTCCGCAGAAGAGAAAACTGGCAGACACACTTGCTCGAAGACTTTTAAGCTCTTTTGGCAAAGGCGGAATGCTTCACTATGCGCAGGGAAAATGGTACCCGGGTGAGCCGATTCCTAGATGGCAGACATCTATTATATGGAGAAAAGACGGGAAGAAAATTTGGAAAGATACAAGTTTATTTGCCGACATGAATGAAACTTATAGTTACAGTGATGAAGATGCAAAAAACTTCCTAGACTCTTTGGCTCTTACGCTAAAAGTGAGTAATGAAACTATTCTTACAGCTTACGAAGACCCTATTCATTATATTATGAAAGAGGCAGAACTCCCTCTTGATATTGACTCGCTTGATTACGACATAGACAATGCAATCGAAAGAAATACTATAGCAAAAGTACTAAGCCAAGGTCTAAGCAAGCCGGTTGGGTATGTTTTACCTTTAAACTATGCAGAGGATGAGTGGATGACCTCTTTTTGGTCATTTAGAAGAGGGAAACTTTTCTTAATCCCGGGGGATTCACCTTTGGGTCTAAGACTTCCTATAAATTCTTTGATAGAAAAACCTGAAAATGAACTGCCTCTACATTTTGAGCCAGACCTTTTTGCTAAGGCGCCAAAACTTAAAAAGTTTCTAAAAAAAGCAACAAAACGTCTAGAAGAGGGCGCGACGCTTGAAGTTAAAAATAATCCACATGCCACGTTTATAAGAACGGGTTTAAATGTTGAAGTAAGAAACGGAAAGCTTTATATATTTTTACCGCCACTAAACCATACTGAGGCATTTTTAGACCTTATAGCTTCCATAGAAGCTGTCGCAAACAAGCTACAAATCAAAGTTGTTTTAGAGGGTTATGAACCGGCTCACGATTTACGTTTAGAGACTATTAAAGTTACTCCAGACCCAGGCGTTATTGAAGTAAATATTCAGCCTGTTGACTCATGGAAAGATTTAACATCAAACCTTTTTACTCTCTATAACGATGCAAGAGAGTCTCGTCTTGGAACAGAAAAGTTTATGCTTGATGGAAAACATACAGGAACAGGCGGTGGCAACCACGTAACTATTGGTGCTATGAAACCCTCTGACAGTCCGCTTCTTAGACGCCCGGAAGTGCTAAGAAGTCTTCTTACTTTTTGGCAGCATCATCCTGGTTTGTCGTACCTTTTTTCCGGAGCTTTTATAGGTCCAACTTCTCAAGCACCTCGTGTTGATGAGGGAAGATTAGAAAACCTTTATGAACTAGAGATTGCATTTTCTCAAATTCCAGTAGATGGAGATGTTCCTTTTTGGCTCACAGATAGACTTTTTCGCCATATGCTAACAGATATTACGGGCAATACTCATAGGTCTGAATTTTGTATTGACAAGCTCTACTCGCCAGATTCTAGCACTGGAAGACTCGGTATTTTAGAGCTTCGTGGGTTTGATATGCCACCGCATCCAAAGATGGCACTTATGCAAAATCTTCTTATTAGAACGCTTGTCTCACTTTTTTGGAGAAAACCTTATAAGCATAAGCTCGTTCGTTGGGGAACGCAACTCCACGATAAGTTTTTACTGGAACATTACGTCAAAGAAGATATTAAAGACATTGTTGAGTTTTTAAATAATGAGGGGTATAGCTTTGAGCTTGGCTGGTTTGATCCATTCTTTGAGTTTAGATTTCCACTTTATGGAATGGCTACTGTTGAAAATGTGCATTTAGAGCTTCGAGGGGCGATTGAACCTTGGCATGTGCTTGGCGAAGAGAGCGGTTCTCAAGGAACTTCAAGATATGTTGATTCCTCTTTGGAGAGAGTACAGATTAAGGTAAACAACTTTGTTCCTGAGCGTTATGTGTTGACATGTAACTCCGTGGTCATTCCTCTGAGCCCAAGCGGAGTTGAGGGCGAATTTGTGGCGGGTGTTAAGTATAAAGCTTGGCAACCATGGTCAGCACTCCATCCAACCATAGGAGTTGATACTCCATTAACTTTTGACATTGTAGACAAATGGAATGAGCGGTCAATCGGAGGAATGACGTATCATGTTTCTCATCCCGGCGGAAGAACATATGAGACTTTCCCAATTAATGCCGGCGAAGCAGAATCAAGAAGAGTCAATAGATTCCAAGCCTTTAATCATACTCAAGGTGCTATAGAATATGTTTCTTCATCAGTGGTTCAACAGAGTCTCATAAATGTAAATGGGGCTAAAAGAGCAGTAAACTTTAAAGAGAGACCTGAGGACAAAGTGTTCTTGTTCCAAGAAGTTGACCAAAGTTTAGAATATCCAAATACTTTAGATTTAAGAAGAAAGTGGGCAAAACAGTAAATGCAGATTTTCGACAGCTATATTTCAAAAGCATCTTTTGATGAAATGTATGATAGTGATAAAAATATCAGAGAAAGTTGGAAAGAAGTTGTAAATGAAATAGAAGCTGCAAACTTAAAAATACTTGGAGAAAAACAGGCAGAAATTGATTGGTATCTTGAGGATAATGGCGTTACATATAATATTTATGACAATCATGACGT
>MNYP01000089.1 GCA_001873135.1 Helicobacteraceae bacterium CG2_30_36_10 | reverse complement strand
GCCAAATAGCATTATACTTGGTATTTGGTAGAACAAAAATTGTATCTAATTTATAGCGATGTATATTTATATACATATCGATATAATTTAAAACTATAAAATAAAGGTAGTTTATGATGAAAAAAATGAAAAAGTTAATTATTGGATTAGTATTGGCGTTAGGAGCGAGCACTACTTTATGGGCAGATAAGATTACGGTTTTTGCCGCAGCAGATTTAAGATTTGCTCTGGATGAAGTGAAATCGGAATTTTTGAAACAAAACCCAAAAGATGAATTAGAGATGATTTATGGCTCTTCAGGTAAAGGCTTGCGACAGATAGAAAATGGGGCGCCGTATGATATTTACTTTAGTGCAAACATGGAGTTTGTGCAAAAGCTCTACAAACAAGGAGACGTTACAACAAAGCCAAAGCTCTATGCAATCGGAAGAGTGGTAATTTGGAGTAAACACAATAAGTTCAACCCAGAGCTTGGTTTTTTAAATTTCACACAAGATTGGGTACAAAAAATTGCTATTGCAAATCCAGCACATGCACCATATGGAGAAAAAGCCAAACAAGCACTGGAGTCTATGAAGATGTATAAGAGTATTGAATCAAAATTGGTTTTAGGAGAAAATATCTCTCAAACAGCAGGGTTTGTTGCAAGTCAAACAGCAGATATTGGGGTAATTGCTCTCTCTTTGGCCCTTGCTCCGACTATTGCACAAACAGACAATGATGCCTATTATCTCATCGATGCGAAGCTTCATGAACCGCTTATGCAAGGTTATGGAATTACAAAAGTGGGAAGCATAAAACCATTAAGTAAAACGTTTTTTGATTTTTTCCAAACAAAAGATGTAAATTCGATTATGAAAAAATACGGGTTTGAGACAAAATAGATGAATATCTTACCTGCAAACGTCACAAAAATAACAAAATCAGACAGTTTTATACTGCTTGAGTTGGCATGTGGAAATAGTATATTTACCTCTTTAGTGCTTGAGAGCAGTGAGAGCGATGAATATACTCTTGGTGAAAATGTCAATATTCTCTTTAAAGAAACAGAGGTGATGATAGCGACACCTGACTCTAAAGTGAGTGCAAGAAACTCTTTTGTCTGCCCAATTTCAGATATAGAAATGGGGGTTTTACTTTGCAATATCGCCTTTGATTTTGACAGCTACATTATCCATGCGATTATCACAAAAAATGCACTCCTAGAGTTAGAATGCGAAAAAGGCGAGAGCTTCAGATGGTTTGTAAAATCAAATGAAGTCAGCATTCAAAAAATATAAGGGCTTCTTGTCAAACTCAAAACTAAGTGAACGATTCCGCAGCAAAGCGAAGCCTTAGTGAATGTGTTTTGAGTTGACAAGAAGATTAATAAATGAAAGGCTTAAATAATGGATACAGAATTTTTACAGACCATGTTACTAACCTTCAAGTTGGCATCTATCACGACCGTACTCTTGCTTTTTATCGGCATTCCTCTTGGCTATTTTTTATCGCAAACTTCTTCACGCTTCAAGCCTATTATAGAGGCGATTGTCTCTATGCCCTTGGTTTTGCCTCCATCGGTGCTCGGGTTTTATCTGCTTTTAGCTTTTAGTCCAAAAAACGGCTTTGGTGCCTGGCTTGATACAAATTTTGATTTGCGGCTGGTTTTTAGTTTTGAGGGTCTCGTTCTTGCCTCTATACTTTTTAGTCTCCCTTTTATGGTGCATCCGATTCAGAGTGGTTTTTCAACTCTTGGCAAATCACTCAAAGAAGCCTCTTTTGTTTTAGGAAAAAGCAGACTTCAAACCCTCTGGTTCGTTCTTCTCCCAAACATTCGCCCCTCACTTTTAACCGCCTCTGTCATCACCTTCGCCCACACGGTCGGGGAGTTCGGGGTGGTGCTTATGATAGGTGGCAATATTGCAGGAGAGACAAAAGTAGCCAGTATCGCCATTTACGACGAGGTAGAATCACTCAACTACTCCCTTGCAAACCAATACGCATTTACCCTGTTTGTTATCTCCTTCGCGATTCTACTCTTTGTCTATGCGGTAAATAAATCTATGATGAGAAGTGAGTTTCGATGATACACATAAATATAACAAAACCCCTTCATACGGCGGATGGAACGATAGATTTGAGGGTGAACAAAGAGATACACAAGGGTGATTTTTTGACACTCTTTGGCAAAAGTGGCAGTGGCAAGACAACACTGCTTCGTATCATAGCAGGGCTCGAGACTCCTAAAAGCGGAACAATTACCGTGGATGGCGAAGTTTGGTTTGACAGTGAGAAAAAAATAAATCTCTCACCGCAAAAGAGAAATGTCGGTTTTGTCTTTCAAGACTATGCCCTCTTTGCAAATATGAGTGTGCGACAAAATCTTGAGTTTGCATTGGCAGATAAAAGCAAAAGTAAAAAAGTAGATGAAATACTCGAAATTATGGAGATACAAAACCTCTCAAACATGAAACCCCAAGAGTTAAGCGGCGGACAAAAACAAAGAGTTGCCGTAGCACGGACATTGATGACCAATCCTAAGATGCTATTACTAGATGAACCGCTCTCCGCACTTGATAGTGCTATGAGGCTAAAACTTCAAGATGAACTTCATGCCATTCATAAAAGGTTTGGCATCACTTCTATTTTGGTTACGCACGATATCAGCGAGGTTTTTAGGCTTTGTAACCGTGTATTTAAAATCTCTTTAGGAGAAATCACAGAGGATTCAACTCCTAGTAAAGTTTTTTCAAATCAAAATATAAGCGGAAAATTTAAAATAGTCGGAGAGGTTCTAAGCATCAAAAAAAGTGATATTTTGTATATTGTAGAAGTGCTGGCAAACAACGAAATCGTAAAAGTAACAGGGGTGCAAAGCGACATAAAAAACCTAAACATCGGCGATAAAATTCTGCTCTCAAGTAAAGCTTTTAACCCCATTTTGACAAAGATTTAAAAAGCAGCAAAAAAGCTAAAATATGGCTACAATGTCTGATTAATATTAGGTCGATACATGAGCCAAGCGCTTTATTCTATAATCACTGAGGGTTTGGTTCAAGATGGATATATAGTAATTGAAGATGCCATAAGCAGTACGCTTTCAACAAACCTTTTAAACCTTGCAAAAAAATCCAACAACTTTAGGCGTGCCGGTATCTCTACGCGCAAAAAAATACATTCAGATAAAAGACGCGACAAAATACTTTGGCTCGATGAAGACAACTCCACCCAAAGCGAATTTTTAAACTTTGCAAACGGACTCAAAGAGTACTTAAACAGAGAACTTTTTATGTGTATTAGTTATTTTGAGTCTCATTTTGCTTTGTATGAAAAGGGTGATTTTTACGAAAAACATTTTGATGCCTTTAAAAACTCCGTAAACCGCGTGGTGACAATTGTCTACTACTTGAATGAAGAGTGGGACGAAAAAGAGGGAGGAGGAGAGCTTATGGTGTACGATGAGGACGATAATTTCATAAAGAAAGTATTTCCACATGCCAACACTTTAATAGTGTTTTTAAGTGAGAAATTTCCCCACGAAGTTCTTTGTGCTAACCGAAAAAGATACTCCATAGCCGGCTGGTTTAGGGTAGACAAAAGAGAAGAGACTCCTCTTATTCCTTCCCGTTTACCATAGTTGAAATCAGACCTTTTTCTTGGGTATTGTCGGCAATAATTACTCCCGCTATATGAAGCGGTACAAAGTACATAACAGCATAGAAAATGAGTTCATGAAGCTCTTTTATGTCATGCGCAAACTCTTTTGTGAGGCTCATCTCTTCGTAAAAATGTATTACAAAACCGCTTACACTCATAAAAAACAGAGTTGCATAAAGCAGATAGTAGAGTGACTTTACACCTTTTTTATGAAGAGTTAGTGAAGCGAATTTCTCTTTTACCGATTCATCTTTGAAATACAAATAGACTCTAAAAAGTACCAAAGCCGCCAGAGCATAACCTAAAATGATATGCCATTCCCACATGCCCGCACGAAGTGCTTTTGCTAAAATAGTTCCTTGATCTTTTGTGATTTCAATGCCCATTTTACCTAGTTGTGCCATTAAAATTTCCGAGTTTTCCCGCCAGCTTAAAAAAGTTTTTCTTAAAAAAACAGTGCTCAAGAGCCCTAAAACAACAAGAGCATTGAGCCAGTGCCAGAGTCTAAATTTGAGTGTATATTTCATCATCTAATTTCCTTTAAGAGTTTTATATGATATTATACCCTACTAATAAAAAGTATATTTAAAAGGTTTTTTTATGCCCGATTTAAAACAGTTAAAGTCAGATGCGAGAGGGCTTGGTGTTCTTTATATAGAGGATAATAAAGCTTTAAGAGAGAATGCTTCTAAGCTGTTAATGAAATTTTTTGATCCTCTTTACAGTGCTGAGGATGGCGTAGAAGGCTTGGAAATTTTTAAAAAAAAGCGCCCCCAAATAGTTATTACAGATATCAAAATGCCAAAAATGGACGGGCTGGAACTTACTCAAAAAATTAAAAAAATCTCACCTGAAACAAAAGTCATAATCATGTCAGCTTTTGATGACAAAGAGAACCTTCATAAGGGTGTCAAGCTCGGAGTTTCAGACTTTTTGTCAAAGCCCGTAAACATTACTGAGCTTA
This sequence comes from Helicobacteraceae bacterium CG2_30_36_10, assembly GCA_001873135.1. Classification (GTDB taxonomy): domain Bacteria; phylum Campylobacterota; class Campylobacteria; order Campylobacterales; family Sulfurimonadaceae; genus Sulfurimonas. The sequence continues at coordinate 3,569 of MNYP01000089.1, read as the reverse complement.
CAGAAGTTTTACACACAACCGTACAAAAAATTTTACAAGAGAAGAATAAACAGATTTTTTATTCTCACTTACAAAGTATTTTTAACTATCAAAGTTCTATGGTAATGATGGTTAAAGAGAGGAAACCCATTATCGTAAACCAGATGATGCTGGACTTTTTTGGCGTTGAGAGCATTGAAGAAGGCTTGGCGGAGTACGGAGATTTGGGAAATAGGTTTTTAGAGCATGACGGCTTTTTGTATAACAAACTCGATAGAGATTGGTTTGAAGAGGTGAGCACACATGCCAACAAGCTCTACCACGTAAAAGTAAAAAATGCAAAAGGTGAGATACGCCATCTTATCTTGAAATACCAGTTGCTTCCCGAGAAAAAAGGTTATGCTATCGTTTCGCTTGATGATGTGACTGAACTAAACCTTTTAAAACTTTTTGATTCAAAACAGGTTCGGAGTGATGAAAATATCCGAGACACCAAATCTATGTTTAATCTGCTTGAGGTCATTCAGAGAAATAGTGCAAAAGTGGTGTTGCATAACTACTATAAAGGTTTGAGCATTACCAATGATGCCGTCATTGTGCAGATTAAAGACGGCAGCATTGTTCTAAAGAGCAGTTTTTTACAACTCAAAGCTGTTCAGGTTGAGAGACGAACGCTTATTGTTTCAGAAGCGCTTCCAAACCCTATAGCCTGCGAGGAAGTTGTACAAATAGGCTTTGAGAAGCAGAGCATAGAGTTTAAAAAAATTCATTTTATCTCTAACTCTCCGGTGCAAAGAAGCACCATTCGTCTCGTTCCGGACAAGCATTCAGTCTCACTTTTTTTAGGAGAGAAGAAGTTCCAAGGGGAGCTCAGCATTGAAGACATTTCATTAGATGCTGTAAAACTAAACCTAAGCGTGCTTCCTGCAGGCCTAATGAAAGATGACGAAGTCGTTGTAGATATGGTGCTAACCATGGACAATAAACCTCTTATTATAAACACAAAAGCTGTTATGCTTAGAAAAAGTGAGGGTAGATTTAGTTTTAGCGTTGTTTTTATGTTTAAGTTCAAAGAGGGCGCTAGAGGCGAACTCGTGAAGTATATAACAAAAAGACAGATGGCAATAATTCGAGAATTTAAGGGATTACAAAATGGATAATAGAGAAAAGATTTTATATGATAATGGGAGACATAAATATGTTATGTTTAGTTTTGATGATGAAACTCACGAGGACTCTTTTTTATCTGTAAACCAGTACTTAATTGTTCAAAATGGTGTCGGAGTCTTAATTGACCCGGGATGTGAATCTATTTTTGACGAGCTTTTTGAGGCGGTATCTCGGCATGTGGAAATAAGTAAGATTAAGTTTATATTTCTATCTCATCAAGACCCAGATGTCTCGGGTTCTATAGCGCAGTGGGCTATCAGTACACAAGCGAAGTTTATAATGAGCAGTCTCTGGGTGAGGTTTATGAGCCATTATGGTTTTATGGAGATGGACAGAGTTATGGCTCTCTCTGACCATGGAGCAAAACTAAGGTTTGGTAAGGAGTACTTAGAGTTTATTCCCGCTCACTTTTTACACTCTCCGGGAAATTTTACTCTTTATGATTCAAAATCAAAAATCGTCTTCTCAGGCGACATTGGTGCGGCGATTGTTCCTGTGCCTACCGATTATAAACATGTTCAAAACTTTGAGGAGCACAAGCAGGCTCTACATGGTTTTCACAAACGCTATATGGGTTCAAACAAACTTTGCCGTGCCTGGGTCAGCAAAATCGAACAACTGGATGTAAGTATGATAGCACCACAGCATGGACTCATCTTTGAAGATGAAAAACTAGGAGAGTTTTTAGAGTGGCTTAAAGAGCTTCAGTGTGGCAGCGATTTTATGAAAGACCTTTATTAAGGAATAGAATGTGAACAACCTTGATTTGATCCTTGTCCTACTCTCAATAATTATTATTGTATCTCTTTTAGTGAGGAGTATTTATAAAAAGCAGATTGAGAAAATCGATGGGAGCGAAAAGTACCTTCAAAATGTTTTTGATGTAATGCCAAATATTATAATCATAAACAACGGGCATGAAATTGACAAAACAAACCCGGCAATGCTTGAGTTCTTTGGCTATAAGAGACTTGAAGATTTTAAAAACGAGCATAGCTGTGTCAGTGATTTCTTTCTAGTCGAAGAGGAATGTCTTGGAGCTGTAGTGAATAGTGCCACATGGCTGGAGTATATACTAAACTCGCAAGAAAAACTCCATAATGTCTGTATGAAAAAGGGTGGCAAGAAACATTACTTCTTGGTCAGTGCAGAGTTTATGAGCGTTGATGAGAAAGAGAGAAGTTTAGTTCTCTTTACAGACATAAGCGAACAAAAAGAGCTTGAAATGCAGCTAACAAATGCAAAGCTAGAGTTTGATCTATTTATGCATTTTATACCGGCTAATATTCTTATAAAAGATGAAGAGGGCAAAATAGTCTATGCAAACGACAGTGCGAATAAGTTTTTTAATCAAGAAAGCATAATCGGCAAATCAGCTAAAGAACTTTTACCTTTTAATATTGCAAACAAAGTGCAAGAGTTTGATGAGAAAGTACTAAGAGACGGTAAGTTTGAAGAGATTAGTGAGTTTTATAATGTGCAAGATGCCTTAATAGTAGTTCGCACACTAGGGTTTAAAATTGAGAGGCAAGAGTCTAACCAAATAGGCTTAGTTATATTGGATATAACGCAGAGTTACCTCGATAAAAAGGAACTCAAAAACAAAGAAGAGATTATAATAGCACAGTCTCGCCTTGCCGCAATGGGAGAGATGATAAGCATGATAGCTCATCAGTGGAGACAGCCTATAAGCGTTATAGCGATGGATGCAAATAATATTTTAGCAGATATAGAACTCGAGATGCTTGATGAGGAAACTTTAAAGAGTGGCTCTTTAGATATTCTCCAGCAGACACAAGAGCTCTCAAAAACCATAGATGACTTTAGAAACTTTTTTAAACCGGAGCAAAATGCTGTAAGTGTTTTTGTAGAAGATGTATTTAAAGATGCCTTTAGTGTTATGGGCAAGTCTTTGCAGAACAATAGTATCTCAGTAGATATGGATATAAAAAACGGCACAGAAATTATAACTTTTTCAAGAGAGTTGATGCAGGTTTTTATAAATATACTTCAAAATGCCAAAGATGCCTTACTTGAAAAAAAGCCAAAAGATAAAAAGATTTCTATTACTATTAGAGACAACAAAAATGGTGTAAGCATAAAAATCTGTGACAACGCCGGAGGCATTAAAGAAGATATTTTGGGTAAAATATTTGATCCTTATTTTAGTACCAAGAGTGAAAAAAATGGTACAGGCTTGGGTTTATATATGAGTAAAACTATAATTGAGCGTCATTTATATGGTACCCTTACAGCAGAGAATATAGAAAATGGCGTGTGCTTTGAAATTCAGTTGCCTAAAACTATACAAAACAGGATAGCGAATGATTGATATAAAAGCATTTCAAAAGTTATCACAAGGGTTTAGAGTTTTATATGTTGAAGACAATTTCTCTCTTCAAAATTCTATGGGTCTGTAC
>MNYP01000135.1 GCA_001873135.1 Helicobacteraceae bacterium CG2_30_36_10 | reverse complement strand
AACTTCACTATACTCTGGAATCGTTAAAAGCAATAACTAACACAGAACATATTTTCAAAATATTAAATCTCCCGAGTAAACTTAAGTACTGGACGCAAGATGCCATACAAATGTCAAACCTCTCTATTGACTCGCTTTATGGATGGTTTGATTATGAAAACTTAAATCAAGCATATAAAAATATTTATGTTAATGCCACTGCTCGTGATTTTTTTTATTCTTATGATAAACAACTCGATTCAATTCAATCAAAAAAAACTGAATTTGAGTTTAAGAATGGTATATTATTTATAAAACCCAAAGAAGCATATACCTATAATTTTTTTCTAGATAAGAGCTGGCTGAAAATAGATTTCAATCAACCTCAAGAGCTTCTAACTCTTCATCTATTGTTTAAAGGAATGCTCAATAAAGATTTGCTAAAAGTACTAAACAGATACAAGATCAAACTCCCCTTCTTACAACATACAGGAACGGTTGATACAAACTTAGAATTAATTGTTAATTTACATACAATTGATGTCAGTGCAAAAGGTGAATTTTTCACAAAAAAAGCAAACTTTGATTACCTTGGTTTAAACATAGATATCTTTGATACATATATTTCATTAGATGATAATGATATCGAGATAAATGATATGATTGCTAAATATAAGAATATTGCAAGAGCCAGAGTAGACGTGATTTTTAACGCAAAAGAGAGTGTAGGAAAAATAAAGTTTAAAGTTGAGAATCTAATACTTAAAGATGCTGACTTAAAATTGAACACGATAAAAGAGCCATTAAACGTTATCTATAATATAAACCCTGCTCAAGACAGTATAAATTTTGCTAAATCAAAATGGACCGTTAAAGGGCATTCGGCAAACATTGATGAATTGAGTGTTGCGTTTAATTTAGAGAAGCTTACAGCTACAATTCCTATTACGTTAATAAATATACCGAACTTATCATCGGCTCTTGTATCAGGAGACCTTTCGCTAAAAACTAGCAAATTAAATCTGGATGTTGACATACTAAACTATGCCTATAATGGCATTAAACTATCCCAATCAAATGCTCCCCTGAAAATTACTTATGATGGAAAAATAAATATTAACTCAAAAGAGACAATAAGAATCGATGTTGATGATTTAGAATTTATTCTGAACAAAACATCAGTAGATATTATTGAAAACAACATAAATATAAAATATTCTTCTTTTAATATAAAAGACCTTCTAAAAATAGCATTTAGTGGAAGTTACAATTTTACGCATAGAACGGGGTTACTAAAGGTTGATAGTATTAAAATCGAAGATAAAACAATAGGTAATATTTTTTCTAATCAAGATACTTTAAATCTATCAATAGCAGCTTTGGATGATAAATTAGTACTTAAATCAGAAGAGTTAAATGTCGATTATGCGCAAACAGATACAGCATGGAAATTAAAATTAAATTCACTTTCTAAAATATCAAAATACTCCAAGCTTCTGAGAGACTATAATGTAACAGATGGATATCTTACAATACAAAAAAACATAGACACTACCCAAATAAATTTTGATTCAAAAATAAAATACCCATATAAAATACTTACCAATAATGATGTTTTAATCCAAGACTACAGGATAAAAGGCAATATTGATAACAGTAGTACAAATATATCACTCAATGTAAATGATTCAATCGATGTAAACATAAGTAATGATATTAAAATTACGGCAAATAAAGTTGGGATAAACATAAGTGCCGTACTCGACCTTTTTAATGATAAAAATACAAACAACAATGAAGGCTTTAATAAAAATATTATTTTCGATGCAACAGACTCTTTTTTATATATTGGAAATAAACGGCATGTACTATCAGATGACATAAATTTACAATACTCTGATAATAAAATCAATGCGCAGCTAACACACGAAGATGGGAGTGCAGGTTTTAAACTTGAAAATAATAAATTTTATCTATACGGAGATAAGTTTAATGATAAGTTTATAGATAATCTATTTGCCTTTTCTAAATTTAAAGGTGGAGATTTAAGTTTTTCTATAAATGGGACAACTAAAGAGTATAACGGTATTTTTTATATTAAAAATACCACTGTTATAGAGTATAAACTTCTTAATAATATTTTTGCATTTATAAATACTATTCCATCCTTAGTGACATTTTCTTTACCAAATTATGACAAAGATGGCTTAGTAGTTAAAAGTTCGTACGTAAACTTTCATTTTAAGGATGATATTCTAAATATTAGTGATATATATTTGGATTCGCAGGAGATAGATATATTAGGACGAGGGAATGCAAGCTTTCAAAACAATAGTATAGATTTAAAACTAAACCTAAAAACAGATTTAGGAAGTACTCTTTCCAAAGTACCGGTTGTTGGCTATATTTTATTCGATAAAGATTCTCTTTCAACTTCGCTTAGTGTAAGTGGAAAATTATCTGATCCAGATGTAAAAACTCTAATAGCTCAAGAGATAATCGTTGCTCCGTTAAACATTATTAAAAGGACTCTATTGTTCCCTCTTCAACTTTTCACAAAAGAGAAGAAAGAAGAATAAACTTACTCGTTTCTCAAAACAGTTAAAATATCAACTTCACTAGCTTTTTTAGCAGGATAATATGCTGAGGCAATTACAATAATAAATGCACCAAAAACTATTAACATAAAATCTTTGATACTTAAATCTAATGGAAGAGTTGTTGTCGGATAGACATCTTTTGGCAGTGAGACGATATCAAAAGTGCTCAATATCCATAGTCCGCTCATGCCAAAAACTACCCCTGCCAATATTCCGCTAATACCAATAACTATGCCTAAGTATAAAAATACTTTTTTTATTTCAGTTGGAGTCGCACCAAGAGACAAGAGCAGTGCAATTTCGCTTCTCCTATTCATAACCGTCATTAAAAGTGAAGAGACAATATTTATTGCCGCTATTAATATAATGAGCATTAAAACTATAAAGAGTGAAGTTTTTTCCAATTCTAATGCTGCAAAAAAGTTCATATTATCTTCCCACCAGCCTTTAATTGCAACATTCATAGGAAGCTCTGCTTTAATCTTCACTATGTCGGCATGTGGAACTGAAGAGTATATATGTATTCCATCGTATTGGCTAGATGGCATGTGTAAGATAGCTTGCAATGAAGAGAGCGTTGTGTAGTTATAGGCTTTGTCATAGGCAGAGAGCCCAGAATCAAAGATACCCTTCACTGTAAAACGTTTTATTTTTGGCGTAATTGAAAGCCCGCCTGGTTCTACGTGAGTAAATATATACATAAGTTTATCATCAGTATATAGGTTAAATTCATCTTTGAGTGACTTGCCAATCAGTACATCAAATTTACCTATGTCGCTTTTTTGGATAGCTTTATTTAAGACACTGTTTACCTTGGCCTCATCCTTCATATTTACACCGAATATATAGCCACCCTCAAGTTTTGTGCCACTTCTTGACATGACAGTCGATTGAACATAAGGGCTAAAAGAAAGTGTAGGAAATTTATTTTCTAAATCAATAAGTAAGTTTTCATTAACTGCTCCATAAAACTTTGGAATAATAGTTAATGGATAATTCATAATAGTTAATTTTTTCTTGAATTCTTTGTCAAATCCATTCATCAGTGCCATGGCAATTAAAAGTACCATTACTCCCAGAGATATACCTAAAAATGCGAGCAATGCAGATAAAAATATAAATGGTTGTTCATTATCAAAGCGTAAAAAACGTTTTACTAAATACGGTATGATTGAGTTTTTCAAGAAGCAAATATACCTTTTTTTGGACCGCTTTTACCACAGCACTGTTTATACTTTTTGCCACTACCGCATGGGCAAAGGTCATTTCTTGCAGTTTTCTTTTCAGAAATAGTCGTTTCTGTACTTGAATGATTTAACTTAATAGCTACATCATTAATATTTCTTTGCGTTTCTATTTGCTGAGCAATTCTTTTAGCTTCATCCTCTGCAGATTCAACTTTAAATTGAATTATTTGAAGGGTTTTAATAGTGTTGAATTTAATATCATTAATCAACTCACCAAAAAGATTATAACTCTCTTTTTTGTACTCAACTAATGGATCTTTTTGATTATATGCACGAAGTCTAATGCCAGTCTTCATGTTATCCATGGCATAAAGGTGCTCTCTCCAAGCACTATCGAGTTCTTTTAAGTAAAGTTCACGTTCAATTTCATGACAAACATCGTCATCTAGTACGCTCATTTTATCATCATATGATTTTTTGACATTAGCAATAATCGCTTCAAGAAGTTCATCATATTCAAAAGATGAAAACTCATCGATATTTAATCCAAGGTTTATCTCTTCTTGCAAAAGTTCAATCACTTTTTTAAGATTAAAATCTTCTTTTGCACCACCATCAAATATATTAGAAATATTTAAAAGATGTCCAATATAACTTTCTCTAATCTCATTGATTTTCGATTCAATATTGTACTCTGTATTTAATAGCTGATTTCTAAACCTATAAACTATCTTTCTTTGCTCGTTTGCTACATCATCATATTCAACAATTTGCTTTCTACCTTCATAGTGCATATTTTCGACTTTTTTCTGAGCTTTTTCGACTGCACGAGTAACCATTTTTGACTCAATATACTCACCATCTTCAACGCCAAGTCTTTCCATTATTGATTTAATTTTATCAGAACCGAAAATTCGGAGCAAAGTGTCTTCTAAAGATAAATAAAATTGTGTTTTACCATCATCGCCTTGACGTCCGGAACGTCCTCGAAGCTGATTGTCAATACGACGATTTTCATGCCTCTCTGTACCAATAATATAAAGTCCGCCAAGAGCTCTTACTTCATCATTAACTTTAATATCAACACCACGACCAGCCATGTTAGTTGCTATTGTTACAGCACCTTTTTGACCTGCAGATTTAATTATCTCACCTTCTTGTGCATGATTTTTAGCATTTAAAACAGTGTGCGCAATCTTCTCTTTTTTTAGTACTTCATGCAAGGCTTCAGATTTTTCAATAGAAGCAGTACCTATTAAAATAGGCTGACCTGTTTTAGCTAAAGTTTTAATAGTATCAATAACGGCACTAAATTTTTCTTTTTCAGTTTTGTAAATAAGGTCATTCAAGTCTACTCTTCTAATAGGCACATTTGTTGGAATAGAAACAACATCAAGAGAATATATTTGTGCAAATTCTGTAGCTTCTGTCTCAGCTGTTCCAGTCATTCCAGATAGTTTATCATACATTCTGAAGTAGTTTTGGAAAGTTATATCGGCTAAAGTTTGAGTCTCTTCTTTAACTTCTACCTTCTCTTTTGCTTCAAGCGCCTGATGCAATCCTTCAGAAAAACGACGTCCCTCACTTAGACGGCCTGTAAATTCATCTACTATTACTACTTCGCCGTCATTGACCACATAATCAACATCTTTTTCAAAAAGATAGTTGGCTTTGAGGGCTTGGTCTAGAGCATGTGGGAGTGATGAATTTTCTGCGCTATACAAATTTTCAACTTTAAACAACTCTTCTGCCTTAGTTATACCCTCTTCAGTAATTAAGACTACCTTATCTTTTTCATCAACGCTAAAGTGTTCATCTTTTACTAATTGTAATGCTATAGCATTTGCATCACTATAATCTTGTTTACCTCGGTTAGTAGGTCCGGATATAATCAATGGTGTTCTGGCTTCATCAATAAGTATAGAATCGACTTCATCAACTATAACAAAATTATGATTTCTTTGAGCCATCTGGCCCCAAGAGTAACTCATATTATCTCTTAAATAATCAAATCCAAACTCATTGTTTGTGCCATAGGTAATATCTGCATTATATGCTTCTATTTTCGCCTCGGAGTTTCTCATATCTTCCAAAATTACACCAACAGAGAAACCTAGAAATTTGTAAAGCACACCCATGTCAGCAGCATCTCTAGAAGCCAAATAATCATTTACAGTAACTAAATGAACACCCTTTCCAGTCATTGCATTTAAAACAATTGCCAAGGTGGCAACCAGTGTTTTACCCTCTCCGGTTTTCATTTCAGCAATTCTGCCTTCATGAAGAACCATTCCTCCAATTAACTGAACATCAAAATGTCTCATATTGAGAACTCTTTTGCTGACCTCTCTTGTAATAGCAAATGAATCCGGCAAAACTTCATCTAAAGTTTTTTCTTCACTTAAAACAGTAGCCTTTAAATCAAGAAAAGATGATTTTAATTCATTATCGCTTAAAGCTTCATACTTGCTCTCAAGTGCATTTATGCCATCTACTCTTTTAAAATATTTTTTTAATTCACGATCATTTGATGTACCAAAAATCTTACCCGCTAACGCTTGCAGCATTCTAAACCTTATATAGACAACTATATAAATTAATAGTTGTCAGAGAAATTATTTTTATTCTATCATACTATATATTATAATACGCATAAATTAAAAAATGATTTCAATTAGAAATAATATTATCTAATATGTAAACGATTGCTTGGATATAATTATGAAAAAAGAGGTTCTATGAAACAGATTTTCATTCTATTGATATTTTTCACTTTGAGTCAGGCATCACTCGATTCAATCAACTCATTTGAATCAGACTTCACTCAAACAGTAACAGATGAGAAGAATAAAACGCTAACTTACAAAGGTTATCTTATTGCACAAAAGCCGCAAAATGCTATGTGGAGTTACACAACCCCTGTAGTTAAAGATGTATATATTAGTTCTTATAACGTAACAATTGTGGAACCTGAAATAGAACAAGTTATTATAAGAAAAATTGAATCAAACTTTGACTTTTTCAATATGATTAAAAGTGCAAAGAAGATTAGAGAGAATGTATACATTGCCATTTATAAAGAGTCTGAATTTACAATCACAAAAAATGGTAAACTCATTGAATCTATCTCTTATTCAGATGAGTTTGAAAATAAAGTAAAAATATTATTTGAAAATCAACAACAAAATAAAATGATTGATAAACAACTTTTTATACCTAAATTTTCAAGCGACTATGACATTATAAGAGACTAATTTATTGTAGTGTAAGAGAGGGTTTGCCAAGGAAAAAGCCTTGTGAGCAGTCTATTCCTAGTTCCTTAACCATCTCGTAAACTTCAATAGTTTCTACACGTTCAGCAATTGTCTTAATCGAATTTTTTTTAGCAAAATCAACTATACTCTGTACTATTATTTTATATGAATTATTTTTATTTAACTCTTTTATAAAAGATCCATCAATTTTTATGCAATCTGCTTTTAGGTCAAATATTCTGCTATATGCAGATTTATTAGTACCAAAATCATCAATAATAACGTGAAAACCACTCTCTTTTAATTCTAATATTTGCTTATCAATAGATGTAGTTTTAGAAATAATAATATCTTCAACAATCTCTAAATAGACTCTATCCGAAGATATATTATATCTTTCACACTTATAGTTTAAAAGTTTCAATAAATACTTTTCATACAAATCATACATACTTATGTTTAACGAAAAATTATAATTATTATCTGCAAAGAGCTTGAAGGTTTTGTCTATAACTACTCTTGTTATTTGAGTCATTAAACCAACTAGTTTTGCACTTCCTATAAACTTACTGGCATCGACTAAATTGTTGTTATCATCTTCAAGTCTACATAACACTTCATAATACTTTACACTTGAATTATTATGATTAATAATCGGCTGATAATAGGTAAACACCTTATCTTCTTCAAACGCTTTTTTGAGTACTTTAATCCAATAAAGGTTTTCTCTTTGCTCTTTCATATAATCAGACTGAGGGTTAAAAATAGTAACTTGATTACCGCCAAAATACCTTGCCTCTTTTGAAGCAGATTTTGCATTTACGAAAAGAACTTTACCGGCACCCCTGTCAATACCAATTGAAAATACTACATAGTGAGATAAGTCTTCAAATTCTATAGCAGCCTCTTTAAAGAGCGCTTGTATTTGTGTAGCTAAAAGAGTGTCTTGATTTTCTGAGGGTTCATCCAGTAAAATCACAAATTCGTCCGCTGTTATATGAAAGAGTTCTGCATTATTGGGTAAAAATTTTTTCAATCTTGTAGAGCACTCTTTGAGTAACTTGTTTGCTTTGCCCATCCCATAGACACTGTTTATAAAATCAAAATAATCAATATTTAAGTAAAG
>MNYP01000095.1:6387-14668 GCA_001873135.1 Helicobacteraceae bacterium CG2_30_36_10 | reverse complement strand
GCCGGCAATTGTGAGTTTGATAATAATCGCTTCACTTGCCTCTCGTCTTGAAATGAGCTCGTAAAGGTTAAACATAATATGTCCGCCATCAAGGGCAGGAATGGGGAGTAGGTTTAAAACCCCTAAGTTTACAGAGATAAGTGCTGCAAAAAAGAGAACACTCATCCAGCCGGCATCTGTAGCGTCAGAGGTAAGTTTAACTATGCTTATAACGCCTCCAAGCTCTTTTGCGGGGACTTCACCGAGTATAAGTTTTTTGACACCTGTAAAGATTAAAGTAGATGCAAAAACAGTCTGCTCACTTGCATATGAGAGTGTTTCAATAGGGCTCAATTCTAGTTTATGAGAAACACCTGCACTCCCAATTCCTATCATCTTTTTTTCTACAGTTTCGCTGTAAATATTTGAAGTTTGGGTAATTTTTGGCGTTAATATTTTAAACTCTATAAAAGAATCTCTTTGTATTTCAAGATTTAAAGAACCCTCAGAACTTGAAATAATCTCAGCCATCTCCTTCCATGTGGAAATTTTTACACCATCAATAGAGAGAATTGTGTCATTTGTTTGAAGCCCGGCAATTTGGGCAGGGGAGTCTTTAACAACATTCCCAATAACTGGGGATAAAATATTTGGTCCGCCAAGAGCAATAGCAAAGTATAAAACAAAGGCTAAAACAAAGTTTGCAGCAGGACCGGCTAGTAAAATAAATATTTTTTGTATAGGTGTTTTACTATTGTAGCTGTCTTTGTCGTAGCTTTTTTTAGTCGGGTCACTGTCGTCTTGACCTTTCATTTTTACATAGCCACCCAAAGGTATGGCAGAGATACTCCACTCAGTGCTCCAAGCACGAAACGAATAAAGTTTTTTACCAAACCCAATACTAAAAACCTCTACATAAACCCCTACAGCTCTCGCGGCTAGGTAATGACCAAGCTCGTGAAAAAAGATAAGTGCAGATAAAACTAAAAGTGATACTAACCAACTCATTATTTACTCTCCTTAAGAAGTGCATTTCTAAACCCATACAGATACTCTAAGCCTGAGTAAAGCGTAAGAGCAACTGCAAACCAAAGAAGTTCTTCACCCAAAGGCCAACGCATCAGTAAAAAACCGATAGCTATCATCTGTGCGACTGTTTTTACTTTCCCGGCCATAGAAGCTTTTACACTAATGCCTTCACTTACGGCTATAGTACGTATGCCGGTTATAAAAAGCTCACGAACGATAATGATATAAATAGCCCAAGCAGAAGCTTCTTCAATCATCATAAGACCTAAAAAGGCTGCAAGTGTCAGCATTTTGTCGGCAAGCGGGTCTAAGATAGCTCCTAAAAGAGTTGTTTGGTTCCACTCTCTGGCTATATAGCCGTCAAAAAAGTCAGTCGCTGATGCGAGAACAAACAAAAGCGAGGCTGCGTAGTAATTCCATGTTATATGAAGTCCATTATCTGTAAAGAGTTGTGGATTTAAAATAATCCAAAACATAAGCGGTGCTAGTAAGATTCGAAGTGATGCGAGAGTATTTGGTAGGTTTAGCAAAAAAATCCTTATTAATTTAATTGTGAGATTTTATCTGTTTATATCTTATTTAGGCTTGATAGTTTTAAATTGATGTTAATCAAGTGAAGTTATATTTTTAGTGTATACAATATAGAAATTATATTTAAGGATTAGTATGAAAAAAATAGTTGTTTTATTAGCGGTTTTAGGTTTAAGTTCATTGGCAATGGCTGATGCGTATCAAAAATGTGCAGCTTGTCACGGTGCAAACGGTGAGAAAGTAGCACTTGGCAAAAGCAAGATTATATCTGATTTGAGTAAGGCGGAGATAGTTTTGGCACTTAAGGGTTATCAAGGCGGTACATACGGTGGAGCGATGAAAGGTCTTATGGCAGTTCAAGTAAAAGGTTTAAGTGAAGCAGATATAGAAGAGATTGCAAATAAAATAGGAAAATAAGATATATCCACATGCCATACTCTTGGCATGTGGATTTTAACTTATATTTAGTTATTGAAAAGAAGTTCCACCGTCGATTACAATTGTTTGACCTGTTAACCACGAAGCTGCATCTGAACATAAAAATGTGCAAGCACCTGTTAAGTCGGTTGCATCACCCATGCGAGATAGTGGTGAACGGCGAACAACTTCAGCTTTTACCACTTCATAGTTAGGAAATGCTTTGAGTGCGTCTGTATCGATTGGACCGCCACTTACAGCATTTACGCGAATATTTTTCTCTCCAAGTTCAGCAGCAGCGTAACGAACCATAGTCTCAACAGCCGCTTTATTTGTGCCATGACCTGCGTAGTTTGGAGTGTAGACTAAGTTGCCGGTTGAACTCATACTGATGATAGAACCACCACCGACTTTTTCCATTCTTTTAACCGCTTCTTGAGCGCCGACCACAAAAGCTTCAACCGTTGCCGTATAAATATTGCTTAAACCTTTTGGTTTGAGTCTCATAAATGGAGCAAAGCCACCAACAACAGCACGTCCGGAGATAATGGCATTTGAAATAAAATAGTCAAGTTTGTCAAAGTCTTCATCAAAAAGTTTATACACATCTTTATATGTATCAGGCTCTAAAATATTGAGTTTATAAGCACGGGATTTGACACCGAATTTAGACTCAATGTCTGCAACAATTTCTATTGCAGCATCAGCACTTGAAGCGTAAGTAAATGCTACATCACAACCTTTTGAAGCAAATTCATAAACGATAGCTTTACCAATTCCGCGAGTCCCGCCACTGATAAAAAGAGTTTTACCCTTCATTATTTGCTCTGCCATTTATAATCCTTTGATGTCGTAATTTTTCATAACTTCTTCGATTTTCCTCATGTTTTGTAAACTAGGAGCAAGTAGAGGAAGACGGTATTCTAAAGTTTCAATGAGTCCTGCTATGTACATTGCAGCTTTAATGGGTATAGGGTTAGATTCACAGAACATAACAGAATTAAGAGGGTAGAGTTTGTCATTTATCGCTTTTGCACCTGCAAAATCAACGGCAAGTACCAGTCTAACCATCTCTGATTTTAAATTAGGCATAAGGTTAGAAGTAACAGAGGTTATTCCAGCTGCGCCATTAGCGAGCATTGGGTAGTCAATAGCATCATCACCGGAGAATACTTTAAGTTCAGGACGACGAGATAAAAGCTCAACAGTTCTCTCTAAATTTCCAGTAGCCTCTTTAATACCGAAAATATTTTTTACATCATCAAAAAGCCTAATAACCGTGTCTGCACTAATATCAACTACAGTACGACCCGGGACATTATAAAGCATAAACGGAAGTTCAGGAACTGACTCAGCTATTGCTTTATAGTGTTGGTAGAGTCCCTCTTGAGATGGTTTTACATAATAGGGTGCTACTGAGAAAATAGCATCGACACCACATTCACGAGCCATTTTTGCAGCATTTATGGCTTCTGATGTTGAGTTACTTCCAGCGCCTGCTAAAACTTTAGTTTTTGTGCCCTTGCAAACCTCTACAGCTATTTGCATACATCTTTTGTCTTCATCATAAGAGAGTGTAGCACTCTCACCCGTAGTGCCAACCGGACATACAGCATCTATGCCATTATTTATCTGTCTTCTTATAAGCGCGGCGAAAGTCTGCTCATCTAATTTTCCATTTTTAAATGGAGTTATAAGTGCCGTCGAAGAACCTGTTAAAATATTCATTTAGTTACCTTTTTTTAATATTAGCGTTGTTGATTTGTTGAAGTTAAAGTATCTGTTTGCTACTTTTTGCACCTCTTCTACTGTCACTTTATTGACATTCTTCTCATAAGTTAAAAGCGGTGTTATGTCGCCTCGAACTAAATAGCTTCCGTATAAGTTTGCCACAGAAGTTGAACTCTCAAGCGAATAGATGAAGTCAGATTTTGTGTTAATCTTCACCTTCTCTAACTCTTCTTTGGTGACTTCACTGTTTTTTATAAGCTCTATCTGAGCTAACAACTCTTTTTCTACATCCTCAGCTTTTACACCCGTGTTACAAACTGCTAAAAATATAAAAAGACCGGGGTTTATGTTCTCCATATTATAGGCGTAAACCTGATTTACAAGCTGCTTATTTACTACCAGCTCTTTATAAAGTCTTGAACTTTTTCCGGAGTAAAGAATTTCAGATATAACGCTTAGAGTAACTTGGTCAGGGTCTTTAAAGTCTGGAATATGAAAAGTTATTGCTAACATCTCCACTTCGCTCTCTTTGTGTAATATTACACGTTTAGCCCCATCTTGTTCAGGTTCTACGAACTTAAATTCAGGAATTTTAGCCTTGTTTTTTATGCCACCAAACTCTTTTTTTGCCTTTTTAAAAACCTCTTTAGGGTCAACATCGCCGGTAACCATTAAAATGGCATTATTTGGCTGATAGTAAGTTTTGTGAAACTCTTTTATATCTTTAATATCCCAAGTTTTAATGTCGTTTATAAAACCAATCGGAGTCCAGTGGTACGGGTGATAAAGGTAGGCATTGTTGAACATTTTAAAGTATAAAAAGCCCATAGGAGAGTTGTCTGTTCTCCACTTTCGCTCTTCCATAACAACATCGCGTTCGGGTTGAAACTCTTCGTCTTTGAGGTTTAGGTTTTGCATAAGTTCTGCATAGAGTCCTAGTGATTTGCCAAGGTTTTGCGTGCTTGATTTGATGTAATAATGTGTATAGTCAAAACTTGTAGAAGCGTTGTTAACGCCTCCGATGCTTTTAATTTCTTTGTCAAATTCACCGGCATCCAAATTTTTTGTTGATTTGAAATTCATATGTTCAAGCATATGGGCAATACCGGTTTTACCCATAACCTCGTTTCTGCTCCCAACTTTGTAGAAAATATCTGTGCTTATTACATTTGTGTTATTATAAAGCGGAATTACAACTATTTGCAGTCCGTTTTCAAGTGTTTGTGTTTCGTACTTTGGTAGTGGTGATGCCATTAATGTTCCTAAAATAAGTGTTATTAATATAAAAATTTTCATATTATGCTCTATCGCTGCCGATAGCTTGAGTGATATTTGTATAACCATCTGCACGTAAAAGTTCAATAAGCTCTTTGTTTATGTTCATAATCATATCGGGACCATGAAAAACAATTCCGCTATATATTTGAACTAAAGATGCTCCGGCTTTTATGCGTTTGTATGCTTCCTCAGCTGAGTCAATTCCACCGACAGAAATAAGTGTAGTTTTACCATAAAGCTCTTTAGCAATAGCCTCAAAAATTTCAAAACTTTTTTCCCTTAAGACTGCACCGCTAAGTCCGCCGATATCTTTTGGGTTTTTAACAAGAGAGTAGTCAATAGTCGTGTTGGTGGCAATGATGCCATCAGCACCTTTTTGTACAGCCATAGTCGTAAGTGCTACGGCATCTTCAGGTGTCATGTCTGGAGCAATTTTAAGTAAAATCGGCTTATTTGTAATGGCTTTTGCCTCAGAAAAAAGTCTTGTTATGAACTCTTCATTTTGTAAGTCTCGCAAACCCGGAGTATTTGGCGAAGAGATATTTATAACAAGGTAGTCGCCCAAAGTGTGGAGTGCTTTTATAAGAGTTGTATAGTCGTTTATAGCCTCACTCTCAGGTGTGAGTTTGTTTTTACCGATATTTACGCCCATAGGAGTTGTAAAAGGGTAGATTTTTTTGAGTCTCTTTTGTACCTTTAAAAGCCCGTCATTGTTAAAACCCATAGCATTTTGAAGCGTTTGTTCTTGGACATGCCGAAACATTCTAGGTTTAGGGTTTCCATCTTGCGGTTTAAGTGTAACAGTTCCTATTTCAGTAAAACCAAAACCTAAAATCTGTGTACCTTTAATCATAGTGGCATTTTTATCAAAGCCGGCACCAAGACCTATGGGATTTAAAAAAGTACGATCAAAAAGCTCTTGATTTAAAATGTTATCGCTAATGAAGTGAGAACTTAAATAGGAGTTAAATGGAATCTGACAAATATTAGGAAGACTTAACACGCACGAAGCAACATGATGTGCAGTTTCAGGCTGGAGTTTAAAGAGTAAAGGTTTTATACTGTCATAAGGTATCATTTATTATATTTCCACTTTTTAAAAATTTATGGATTATACTAAAATAAAGGTAAAATTATGATAAACAAGGAGCTGAGTATGAATAGTATAAAAGTGTTGGTGCCTTTGGCATGTGGATTTGAAGAGATAGAGGCGGTGAGCATTATAGATGTTCTTAGACGTGCGAAGATTGAGGTTTTAGTTGCTTCTTTGGATGCAGAGCGTTTGGTTAAAGGAGGAAATGGGATTAGCATTCAAACAGATATACAGGTTAAAGATGTAGACATAGAGGCACTTGATATGGTGGTTTTGCCCGGTGGATGGGGTGGAACTCATGCTTTGGCAGAGGACGAAAATGTGCAGTTTCTTTTAAAAGAGATGGACAAGAGGGGCAAAAATATTGGTGCAATTTGTGCAGCTCCATTTGCTCTAAATAAAGCTGGAGTTTTAAAACACAGCTACACTTGTTACCCATCGGTTGAGAAACAAATAAGAGAAGAGGGGTATCTGGGTGAAACAAAAATGGTGGTGCAAGATGGCAATATCATGACATCTCGCGGAGTTGGAACTGCACTTTGTTTTGCTCTTGAAATAGTTAAAAAACTCAAGGGCGAAACGACTTACAATGATTTGAAATCGGGGCTTTTAGTAGATTCTTGCAAATAAATTAAATTGCAAGAATAATTTCTACACCTTCTCCCAAAAAGTTCCCTGTGGAGTGTCCATTAGAGTAACTCCACATGCCAAGATTTCATCTCTAATTTTGTCCGAGATTTCAAAATTTTTGGCTTTTTTTGCTTCATCTCTTGAAGCAATTAAATTGGCTAGTTTTGTTTTAGTCGCTTCATTAACCCCAAACTGAAAATACTCAAAAGGGTTTTTAGCCCCAAAACCCAACACTTTTTCTATGTAAGCCAAGTTTGCCATAGTCTCACGTTTAAGCTCTTTATGTTTGCCCGGTGTGTCTAGTCTCTCGTTTGCAGTTGAAATCATCTCATCGATTTGAGCTAAAGCAAGCGATACATTCATATCATCACTTAGTGCTTCTAAGAGCTTCTCTTGAAAAGGTGTTTTTTCATTTGCGTCAGCTAAGCCAAACAACCGTTTTTTAACTCTGTAGATCTTGTCAAGTCGTTTTTTAGATGCAAGCATATCCTCTTCATTGAAGTTGAAGTTACTTCTGTAATGCGTGCTTAAAAGGTAGAAGCGCAAAACTTCTCCATCATAGACTTTGAGTGCATCTTTTAAGAAGAAGCTGTTGCCTAAACTCTTTGACATCTTTTCGCCGTTTATGTTTACAAAACCGTTATGCATCCAGTAGTTTGCCAGCGCATGCTCAGTTGCGCATCTCGTCTGAGCCGCCTCATTTTCATGGTGTGGAAAGAGCAAATCAGCTCCGCCACCGTGAATATCTACGGCAAACTTATTATTTGAACATGCCAAATGTTTCTCAATCATCGCAGAACATTCCACATGCCAACCCGGACGACCTGCACCGAAAGGAGATTCATACGTCAGGCTATTATCACTTACGCTTTTCCACATGGCGAAGTCGGCAGAGTTCTTTTTGGCGCTTGAACTCTCAACACGGTTTTGCATCTGCTCTTCATCTTGAACTCTATGAGAAAGAGTCAAGTATTCGCTGTCGCTCGCAGTGTCAAAATAAACATCGCCCTCCGCAGTTTTATAGGCATGACCTGAATCTATAAGCTTTTGAATAAGCTCAAACATAGCTTCAAGACTCTCTGTTGCTTTGGGCTCAATATTTGGGCGTGAAATTCCTATGGCCTGCATCTCTTTATGAAAAGCTTCAGTATAAAAGTCGGTTATCTCTTTTATATCTTTTTTTTGCTCACTCGCTTTTTTGATAATTTTGTCATCAATATCTGTAATGTTTCTAGCGTAAGTCACATCGTAACCATTGGCTTTTAAAACACGAGTGAGCAAATCAAACACCAAAGCACTCTTGGCGTGCCCTAAATGCGCATCATCATAAACAGTCGGACCACAAACATAAAGAGTGACCTTGCCTTCTTCTTGGGGTATAAATTCTCGTTTTTTCTTTTGTGCTGAATCGTAAATTGTCATTAATTGTTTTCCTTTTAAAAACCGGTTATCATAAAATCAACTGCCGAGATTATTTCATTTACAGCTAAAGTCTGCATATAAAACTCCTATAATTTATCTAATCATTATTATGGTGCAATGAATTTAGTCATAAGCTTGCTGTCTATGTTTAAAATCAACAATAACTACAAT
>MNYP01000095.1:0-6375 GCA_001873135.1 Helicobacteraceae bacterium CG2_30_36_10 | reverse complement strand
TTCAATAAGATAAAAAAGTCTATAGTTTCCAAGCCTATATCTATAGTAACCTTCTAAATTGTCTTTTAACTTCTTTATATTAGAACCAAAAAATGGATTTTCTCTAAGCTGGGGATAAACAAAATTTTCAATTTTAGAATACAACTTTTTATCTAGCTTTTTTTTAACTTTCTCAAAAGTTTTAGTTTCAGCAATTTGATACTTAGACAATGGAGTAAACACCATTTTTAAAATCATTTAAACCGTTTATCAAGTTTTGGACAAGTTCTTTGTCATTCATGATTTCTGTCATTTCATCATTTTCTACGAATTGAGATGATGTTAAGTATTGCACAGTTGCAAACTCTATGAAGTTTGAAATATTTCTTTTTTGCCCTTCTGCTGCAAGTTTTATCATATCATAGACAGAATCATCTACTCTCATTGTTACTGTTTTCATAATCTACTCCTTTGAATACTTATTGGAACTATTATATTCAAAAATATTCATTTTGTCAATCTGTCACACATTCACTGAGGTGTAACATTCAACTGACCTATTTTTCGCATTTTAAATCTCAAAAGTGGAGATTTATTCACAGGGGCGTTTCTGCTAGTGCTTGTTATATACTTAATGTACTATAGTAAGTAGATGCTTTTTCATAAAATATTTTTTTTAAATTATTATACTCTTGTGATTTTTCTTTGAGTTCATCACTTGATATTATTTGAGAATTCAAAATAAACATATTTCTTAAATCAGTTTCAAACTTTTCAATTTCTTCTATAGCTTTGATTACTTCTTTTGCTTTTAAAAGATGAAATCTTGAAACTGCATAGTTTCTATCAAACCAAGCAGATTGAAGTTCTTTATCTCTATCTAATATTATTTTTTTATTAGAGTCACTTAAATTGTCCTACTAATAGTGCATAAAGTGTTTAAAAGGACATTATGTTCTTTCTAATTCAGGAGTTTATTATGCAGATAAAAAAGAAGTTAGAAGGTAAATTGCGATAGCAGGAGGGGGCTGCCCTTGGGTACTAGACATAGTTCGTGAGAAAATTAGAGTAAAACATTACAGTATCAAAACAGATTTTATATACTCATTTAGATTTTTGAAAGAAAACTGTTTTTAAATATAAACAGCTATAAAATCTTTAAAAGGCAGAAGCATTATTGTAAGTAAAATAGCACAGCCAACAAGATAAATCGCTTTTTTGTTGAGAAGTATAGCAAAAAAGTTTTTTGTCCCGAAGGCTTGTATGGTGAGGGTAAAGCTTACAAAACCGCTTACGGTGCTTGCAAGGGCTAAGCCGCTTACTCCCATGGGTGAGATGAGTGAAAGTGCAAAAAGTATGTATGCGGCTAGTGAAAAAGTAGCTATTTTTGCAGCACGCATCTGCATCTCTTTGGAGTAGAGCCAGAGTAAAAAGAGCTTTTGAAGACCAAAGGGAAGAAGTCCTATCATATACATTTGTAAAACAGCTGTAGTATTTAAAGTGTCCCCTGATAAAAAAGCACCTCTTTCAAACAAAAGCCAAGTTATCTCATGTGCAAGAATAAATCCGGTGATTGTACTTGCTGTGAGTAAAAATGTTAAAAACCAAAATGCCTGCTCAAGAAATAGTTTTGCTTTGTGCTCTTCTTTATTTTTTATATATCTGGCAACTCTTGGAAAAAGAGCTATGGAAGTTGCAATGGCAAAAAGAGCCAAAGGGAGTTGAAATATACGGTTGGCATAGTAGAGGTAACTAATAGAACCAGTTACAAGAAATGAGGCTAAAAAGGTATCTAAAAATGCACTCACTTGAGCAGTTGAATTTCCCCACATCGCAGGAAAAAACTGCTGTCTGAATTTTCTGGTATCTTTTTTTATTATGTATGACTTTACTCTTAAATATTTAAAACCACCGCATAAAAGCTTTGTAAACCCTAGTTTGTGTATAGCAAATATGTGAACTGCCAGTTGTAATATACCACCGATAACTACACCAAAACTTAGATAATAAACTATCTCTGTCTGACTTTTGTCTTCACTAAAATAAAGAGCTAATATAAGTGAAATATTTAGTAGTGCAGTTGAGAATGCCGAGGTTGTAAAATGGTGTTTATACTGAAGCAGAGTGCTTAAAAAAGTCACGGCAAAAATAAGTGGCAGATACCAAAAATTTATAGCAACATAGGGTGCTGCTAACTCTATGGTCTTCTCATCAAAACCGACGGCTATTGCCTGTGTCGCAAGGGAGGGTATTATGTTTACAAGGAGAGTTATTAAAAAAATTATAGATAAAAATATGAGAAATATATTGGCTGAGAAGACACCTTTATGAAGCGAACGTGCAAATGCGGGGATAAAAACCTGAGTAAAAGCACCCTCCGCAAAAATGCGGCGAAAGAGATTCGGGAGTTTAAAGGCTATGAAAAATATGTCACTGTATATATTTGCACCAAGAGCTGATGCGGTTAGTAAATCTCTTATAAATCCCAGAATTCTTGAAAATAAAATTCCAAAACTGTTGGTAAAAATGGCTTTAAACATAGGCTTCTTTTAAGGGTTTGTTATTTGTTTGCATGATTTTAACAAATTTTTAGTTAAAATGTAGATTCAAAAAAATTAAAGCTACAAGTGGTTGTGTAAATATGGCATTTTTCAGTTCTAAAAAAAATAAACCAATGTTAAAAAAAGTTCGCCCTACTATTGTTAAAACACAGAATGTGGCAAAAGAACTCCTTAGCTTTGCAAAATCTTATGGTATAAAAGTTGAAAGTTTAGATTTTTCCATTTTAGAAGTTCAGACATTTACCAAAGAAGGTGATGACGCCTCGGCAAAAGAGTGGGAAGAGATATCGGGCGAAGAACTTTATGAACTTGATGATGTAAAAGCATTGTTAAATCCAAAATTTCAGATAAAACAAGTGTATGAGATAGAAATATTTTCCAAAAATACAGAAGAAGACCCCTATAGATACTTTAACTTAGCCATTGGAGTTAATGCCACTAAATGTAAAGTTTATTTAAGCATACAAGATGGTTCTGTAGTAAGTTACAGTAAAAACTTTGAGAGAGATTTGTTAGCCCTGATTAACAAAAATAAGGTGCGCGCAGGAATACTGATAAATATTTTTGATGAAATGCTTCCTAATGCGATCTCTCAAATTTCGGCTTTTGTTCGTGTTGAAGAAACGGCTAAGTACAATAAAAATGAAACTGTTTTAATAGCGCAAGGCTTTGAGCCGACTGCAACCATTAACGATGATATTGTATATCATTATAATAAAAAAGAAGAGGTTGATGCTCATTCAAAGGTAGATTATGCTTCAAGAGGTTTTATACATAGCGTACTAAAAGATGAACTTATTATTGAGTACGTAAAAGCCAAGGAGGGCAAACCGGGAAGAAATTGCCGAGGTGAATTTATGGCATCAAAAGAGCCGCTGACAACAAATGCTCCTACTTTTAAAATCGATGAAAGTATAAAAGAGATTAATACACCCAACTCCATAGAGTACCGCGCAACTGTGAGTGGTTATGTTGTGAAGGGGACAGACACTTTCTCAGTGCAAAAAGAGCTTGATGTCGGTGAGATAAGTTTTAAGACTACAGGTTCTATCTCTTCGGGATTAGATTCTGATATCTCCATAAATGTGAAAGAAACCGATGCAATGAAAGATGCCATTGGTACAGGTATGAATATTGAAGTGAGCGAAATAGAGATTGAGGGAAATATCGGTCCTAACTCTACGGTAAATGCAATCAAAGCAACAGTCGGCGGTCAGACTCATAAAACATCACAAATAAGAGCACACAATCTGAAAATAAATACGCATAGAGGTACAGCCTATGGCAAAAATATCCATATTACAAGACTCGAACACGGGATTGTTGATGGGGATGTAGTTGAAATAGGACAAACTGTTGGCGGTAAAGTAAAAGCCAGAGAGATAGTGGTAGAACTCTGTGGTTCTTACCTTAAAGCAACAGCTTCTAAGCTAATTGAGATTAAAAAACTTCAGGGTAGCGAAAATATTTTTACGATAGACCCATTGTTGAAAAGAAATTCTCAGGGCGATTTGGGTAATAGTGAAAAAGAGATTAAAGGGCTTGAGAATGCTATTAAAGATACCAATCTGGAAATAAACAAATATACAACTATGCTTGAAAACAACTTGCAGACATTTAATTCAGTGAAAAAAAGATTGATACATTACAAAAAAAATGGCGTAAAAATGCCGGAGTCATTTGTAAAACAGTATAACAATTTTAAAAAAGCTCAGGAGCATTTAGCAAATATTACAAAAGAGTTGCTAAATAAAGAGGAACACCTTTTACTTCTCACAAATAAAACACTAGCTCTTCAAGATAATATATTTGATGCAAGAGTTATAAACAGAGAGCATTGGATAGGACATAACGAGATTAGGTTTAAGTTGATTAATCCACCCATAGAACTTGTTTATAAACCGCAGCAGGGTTCTGTAGAGAAAATATTCGGTCTTGTTAAGCTTGAGAGCGGTGAATTTGTTATACAGGCAGTTTCAGAGTGATTGTTGGCTTAAAAGGAAATGTAATCTCCAAAGAGCCGACCTTTGTTCATGTTGAGGTAAGTGGAGTCGTTTATGAAGTGTTTATATCATTGCAGACATTTTCTGCACTTCCCAAAGAAGAGGTAAATTTATTTACTTCACATATTATTCGTGAAGATGCTCAACTGCTGTATGGTTTTGTAGATATGAGCGAGAAAAAAATGTTTGAGAGACTCATTAAAATAAACGGAGTAGGTCCAAAAGTCGCTATGGCAATATGCTCAACTTACTCTCCATTTCAGTTCGCATCTGCAATAAATAACAAAGATATGAAGGCGATTCAAAAAGTTCCCGGAATCGGTCCAAGAAGTGCCGGACGTATTTTGGTTGAACTTAATGGCTTTGATGTTGAGATGTTATCATCCGGCACTCCTGAGAATAAAG
Source organism: Helicobacteraceae bacterium CG2_30_36_10 (assembly GCA_001873135.1). Classification (GTDB taxonomy): domain Bacteria; phylum Campylobacterota; class Campylobacteria; order Campylobacterales; family Sulfurimonadaceae; genus Sulfurimonas. Next base: position 1,427 of record MNYP01000095.1, on the reverse strand, counting down.
CGTATAACGAAGCAAGTGAAGCTCTTGAATCTTTAGGATTTACAAAAGCAAAAATATCTAAAGCTCTGAGTGCATGTCAAGGATCAGACACGGCCTCCCTTGTAAAAGAGTCTTTAAGATTACTTCAAACAATATAATATACTATTACCTTTTAAAGATGCACTTGCTATAATGCGACTCTAAAAATTATTATTTATTTTTTAAAATTGTGTTAAGGATTAATATATTGAAATTAACGATTTTATTCGGTGGTGCTAGTTTTGAGCACGAAATTAGTATAGTAAGTGCAATAACTCTTAAGGCGAAACTTTCAAGTTTTGATTTAACTTTTGTTTTTTGTGATCAAGACCATAAGTTTTATTTAGTAGAAGCATCAAAAATGAAGGCTAATACTTTTTCCAAGAATCAACATAAAAAAATGCCTGAGTTAAGTATAGCAAACGGCTGTTTTACTCAAAAAAGTATGTTTGGTGCTACGGAATATAAAGGAACTGTATTAAACCTTATTCATGGAGCTGATGGAGAAGACGGTACTATTGCTGCCCTCTTAGACTTTTTCTCTATAAAATATATAGGTCCAAGAATTGATGCTAGTGTATTCTCGTATGACAAAAGATATACAAAATGGCTCTGTAGTGCAAAAGAGATTAAGAGTGTTAAATATGAGCTTTTATCGGCAAAAGTACACAAAGATATAACAATTCCTTATCCTGTTATCATAAAGCCTGCCCGTCTAGGAAGTTCAATCGGTGTTAGTATTGTTAAAGAAGAGAGTGAACTTGATTATGCTCTTGACACTGCATTTGAATTTGACACTTGTCTGATTGTTGAGCCGTTTTTAGTAGGTGTAAAAGAGTATAACGTTGCCGGTTATATGGCAAACGCAGAGATTCACTGTTCTATAGTTGAAGAGCCTCAAAAAAATGAATTTCTAGATTTTGAAAAAAAGTATATGGACTTTTCACGCAGTGAGCATGTCTTAAAAGCAGATATTACTCCAGCCTTAGAGAAAAAACTTATAGCAAATTTTAAAAAAATCTATAGAAGTTTATTTGAGGGTGCCCTTATAAGATGTGATTTTTTCGTTGTTGATGGCGAGGTCTATTTAAATGAAATAAATCCTATTCCAGGCTCTATGGCAAACTACTTATTTGAAGATTTTCAAGGCTCTATAGAAGCTCTTGCCAACTCGCTTCCACATGCCAAAAGAGTAAAAGTAACATACGACTATATTCACTCACTCAGTAGCGCGAAAGGTAAATAATGGCGATCAAATCTATTCAGTACAATCAGCATACGATTAATATGAGTTATGAAATTATTAATCCACATGCCAAGGTAGATTTGATTGTTTTGCATGGTTGGGGAAGTAATAAAAATCTTATGAAGAAATCGTTTTCACCCTATATGGACACTTTTCGTCATAT
>MNYP01000146.1 GCA_001873135.1 Helicobacteraceae bacterium CG2_30_36_10 | reverse complement strand
ACTCAGTTCAAGAAGCGCATGATTTTGCTCTCATTTCCCAAGCGGCTTCTTTAGAATCGCGTATCCCTTTTTTACACTTTTTTGACGGTTTCAGAACATCCCACGAGGTAAGCAAAATAGAGTTAATAGATGAAGAGATTATGAAAGAGATGATTAACGAAGACTTGGTTTTTGCTCACAGAAATCGTGCTTTATCTCCTGACCATCCTGTAATACGCGGTACTTCTCAAAACCCTGATGTCTATTTTCAAGGGCGAGAAAGCGTAAACAACTACTACTCAGCACTTCCAGAGATTCTTCATAAAAGTATGGATAAATTTGCAGCTCTTACGGGTCGAGCTTATAAACTTTTTGATTATGTCGGTGCGCCGGATGCCCAGCGTATCATCATAATCATGGGCTCAGGGGCTGAAGCTGTTCATGAGAGCGTAGATTATTTAGTCTCTCAGGGCGAAAAAATCGGTATGCTTAAAGTGAGACTTTACCGTCCTTTTTCTATAAAACACTTTATAAACTCTCTTCCATCAACTACAAAATCCCTGGCAGTTCTTGACCGCACAAAAGAGATAGGCGCCATCGGCGAGCCGCTCTATCTTGATGTTGTCGGTGCATTAAACGAGCTTAATGAATATAATGAGTTGCCTTTCCACATGCCACGTATTATCGGCGGTCGTTACGGATTGTCATCAAAAGAGTTTACGCCCTCAATGATTAAAGCTGTTTTTGACGAGCTCTTAAAAGCTAAACCAAAAAACCATTTTACTATCGGCATACACGACGACCTGAGTCATACATCTCTGGAGTGGGACAGATCTTTTTCACTCAATGATGATAAAACATTTAAAAGTGTCTTCTTCGGTTTAGGAAGTGATGGAACAGTCGGAGCCAACAAAAACACAATTAAGATTATAGGCGAAGAGACAGAGAACTTTGCACAAGGGTACTTTGTTTACGACTCAAACAAATCGGGTTCAATGACAATTTCTCACCTTCGTTTTGGTCCAAAAGCTATTCAGTCGAGCTATCTTATAGAAAAAGCGAACTTTGTTGCCTGCCACCAAAGCGTGTTTCTTGAAAAATTCGATATTTTAAAACTTGCAGACAAAGGCTCTACATTTTTACTAAACTCACCTTTTTCAAAAGATATAGTCTTCTCAAGACTCCCACGAAAAGTCCAAAAGGAGATAATAGAGAAGAAACTAAAATTTTATGTAATTGATGCCGCCACTGTTGCAAAAAAGAGCGGTATGGGTCGCCGCATAAATACTGTGATGCAGACCTGCTTCTTCGCGATATCGGGCATTTTACCGAGGGAAGAGGCCATTGCAAAAATTAAAGGAAGTATCCAAAAAAGTTACTCAAATAAGGGTCGACAGATTGTAGATATGAACAACAAGGCAGTTGATGCGACTTTGGCAAACTTGTTTGAAGTTAAAGTGCCTACTGAAACAAATAGCAATCTTGCTATGACTCCTTTAGTCAAGGGTGATTTTGATGATTTTGTTAAAAATATTACCGCTAAGATTATTGCCGGTGAGGGAGATGATGTTCCTGTTTCAGCAATGCCCAATGATGGAACTTGGCCAAGTGGAACTACGCAGTACCAAAAACGCAATACTGCACTAGAGGTTCCCCTTTGGGACGCTGAGACTTGTATTCAGTGTAACAAATGTGTTATCGTTTGTCCACATGCCGCAATTCGTTCTAAAGTGGTAGATAAGGATATTTTAGTTGATGCGCCAAGTATTTTTTCTTATGTTGTGGCTAAGGGCAAAACTTTTGAGCCCCAAGAGCGATTTACTATTCAAGTAGCTGTTGAAGATTGCACTGGGTGTAGCCTTTGTGTGGAGGTTTGTCCTGCAAAAAACAAATCTCAAACAAATCTCAAAGCTATCAACATGGTCTCTCAAGAAATTGCCCATGAGGATGGTGTAATAAATTGGGACTACTTTACTAAGCTTCCGGCTTATGACAGAAATAAACTCGACCATGCAAAAGCCAAAGAGTCTCAGTTTCTTGAACCTATGTTTGAGTTCTCAGGGGCCTGTCCGGGATGTGGTGAGACTCCCTATGTAAAACTTGCCTCTCAGCTTTTTGGTGACCGGATGGTTATCGCAAATGCGACAGGGTGCTCTTCTATTTACGGCGGAAATCTCCCTACGACTCCTTGGAGAAAAAACGATGATGGGCGTGGACCGGCTTGGTCGAATTCACTTTTTGAGGATAATGCAGAGTTTGGTTTAGGCTTTAGGCTTGCCATTGACAAACATACGCATAATGCTCGTGAAATATTGGCGGAGATCAAAGAGAGTGTCGGGGTTGAACTTGCAAACTCTATTTTGGATGCTAATCAATCAGATGAGCCGGAAATTTTTAAGCAAAGAGGACGGGTTGAAGAGCTTAAAAAAGTTTTGGCCTCTATGAAAGGAGTAGAATCTAAGAGACTTGCAAACCTAAGTGACTACTTAGTAAAAAAATCTGTTTGGATGATGGGCGGAGACGGCTGGGCGTATGACATCGGTTACGGCGGACTTGACCATGTTCTAGCAAGCGGTAAAAACGTCAATATTTTAGTAATGGATACGCAGGTTTACTCTAACACAGGAGGACAACAAAGCAAGGCAACTCTGAGTGGAGCTGTTGCAAAATTTGCCTCTGCAGGCAAGGCGCAACTCCCTAAAGATTTGGCTATGATGGCTCTAACTTACGGAAATGTTTATGTTGCCAAAATTGCGATGGGTGCAAACGATGCCCAAACCGTAAAAGCCTTTGTAGAGGCTGAAAAGTATGACGGTCCTTCAATCATCATCGCTTACTCTCATTGTGTCGCACACGGATACGATTTACGTTATGGAATGGATCACCAAAAACTAGCGGTTGATTCAGGGTTGTGGCCACTATTTCGTTATAATCCAGACCTAAAAACTGAGGGGAAAAACCCTATGCAACTCGATTATAAAGGTCCAAAAATAGATGTGAAAAACTTTATGTATCAAGAGACACGTTTTAAAATGGTTGAAAAACTCAATATGGACAATGCAAAAGAGTATTTAGAGACAGCTAGAGAACATGCAAAAACTCTTTATGCACGCTACAAAAACATAGAAGAGTTGTCGGCGGTAGCGCAAGTTGCAACACAAGAGGGAGAAATATAATGGATTTAACAACTTCATACATGGGTCTTAAACTCAAAAACCCGATTATTGCCGGAGCTTCTCCTCTTACTGCTTCTTTTGAGTCAATCAAAAAACTTGAAGCAGCAGGTGTGGCAGCCATAGTTTTACACTCAATTTTTGAAGAGCAGATTAACCATGAAACACATGAGCTTGATTACTTCCTTTTTAAGGGGAGTGAAGATTATGCTGAGGCTTTAGGGTATTTTCCTGAAGTCACACTGAGTAATCTAGAATCCGAGAGTTATTTAGATGAGATTACTAGACTAAAAGAGAATCTCACCATTCCAATTATTGCTTCACTTAACGGTGTTAGCAAAGGCGGTTGGATAAACTACGCAAAAAAACTCCAAGCTGCCGGAGTAGATGCCATAGAGTTGAATATTACTTATATTCCTACAGATATCGATGTTGATGCCCGTGAGGTAGAAATGCTCTATATTGACGCCCTAAAAGCGGTAAAAGAGAGTGTAACTATTCCCGTGAGTGTAAAAATGAATGCCATTTTTTCAGCACCTGCACAAATGGCGAAAAGACTTGTAGATGCCGGAGCTGCGGGCTTAGTTTTGTTTGACCGCCCGGTTCATGTAGATATTGACCTTGAAAGTTTAAACTCTCTACAGGTTATAAGCCTAAGTAACTCAAATGACCTCAGCGAAACACTTCGCTGGAGTGCCATTTTGTATAAAAAACTCAATGTTTCTCTTTGTGCTTCAACAGGTATTAAAACTCACGAAGATGTTTTAAAAGCGATGATGAGCGGAGCTGATGCAGTTCAAATGGCAGGCGTACTTTTGGAGCATGGTCCAGAGTATATAGAGGTAGTTTTAGAGCATCTTGTTGCATGGATGCAAGAAAAAGAGTATGTTTCAATTGAGCAGATGAAAGGAAGTATCTCCCTTCACCATACCTCTAACCCAGCGGCTTATCAACGGGCAAACTATATGCGTATTCTTACAGATTACAGATATTAAAATATCAGAGCATCATCATGAGTTAAGCGGGAATTTCTTGGCATGTGGAAATAAATATTCCTAAACTACTGCAATAGTCTACAAGGACAAAACGGCAGTAGTAAGAAAAGTACTTTTAAAAAAAGTTCTGCGTAAATTTGAAAACATCACTAATTATGCATCACTTAAACAAAGATGCAAGAAATGATTTTTCCTCTTTAGGTCTATACGCTTTTGTTCTCTCATCAATAAAATTGGGGTCACCTTTTTCAAACTCTTTTTGAGAAACTCTTTTTATGTTCTTTTGTGGTCTCTCTTTTTTAACAAAACCGTTGCTAACGGTTCCGGTCGCTCCATGAGGGATACACATGACATCTCCTTTTTTTATACTAGTATATTATTGCACAAGAAAAATGAATTGTCTGTAACATTTGTCACATAATATATTTTTATAATAGTTGACTCTTACAATTATATGCTAAAATGTGATAAAACATAAGGACGTAAACCGTGCATGAATTCTCTTTTTTTAATAAACTCAAGGAAGAAAGTAAAGAAAAACTTTTAGCAGCCTCTACCTTTATTAAGGTTCCTTCCAAGACGGTACTCTACTCACAAGGTGATGTTTGTGCGGATATACTTTTTTTAACAAAAGGTCGTGTTCGCGTAGTGAGACAACATGAAAATGGGCAAAGTGTTTTGCTCTACTATTTTGAACAAGGGGAACAGTGTAATGTAAACTTTACAAGCTCATACAACAGTGCTCCAGCCGTTGGCACTGCTATAGCTGAGACTGATTTGGAAGGTTTTGACATACCTGTTAGACTCATTGCAGAGCTCTTTGTTGAAGATAAAGAATTTCAGAGATATGTATTTGACCAATATGTTACACGACTCGATAAAATGGCGTCTCTCATAGAAGAGATTCGCTTTTCTAGTTTAGATGCTCGTCTTTTGCAGTGGCTACTTTCACAAGAGCAAAAAGCTATTAATATTTCACATGAAGAAATAGGCGACATTTTGGGAACATCTCGTGAGGTTATCAGTAGACTTTTAAAAGGCTTTGAAAAAAAAGGACTTGTAAAACTTTCTCGCCGCTTAATAGAGATTTCTTAAATGTGCTCTAGCTCTTAATGAAATTTGTTTTACTGTTTATCTTTTGATATTTTTATTAATGCATCAACAATAACTTTTGGCTCCATGCGCACCTTGTAATCTGTATCTGCTTGCATTGCTCTAACTATCCCTCTTGAATCTATAACGAAACTACCGGGTATTGGCAATGCTGTATGGCTTTTTCCATTAAAGGCTTCTATATCAAGACCATGACTTTCATATATATCTAAAAGTTCTTTAGACAATTCAAAATATAGTTTGTACTCTTTCATAACTGAGTTATCCAAATCACTTAGTACCTCAAAAGGATAACCGTCTTTTTTGATTTGCTCTGCCGATTTGTCTGGGGTTTGAGGAGTTATGGTGATTAACTGTGCCCCATACTTTTTAAATTCTCCTAAACTCTCCTGCAGTACATGTAAGTGCATATTGCAAAATGGGCACCATGCTCCGCGGTAAAAGACGAGAACTACAGGACCTTTTTTAAGTTCGGTTTGTAGACTAAGCTCTTCTCCAAAAGCATTTTTCAGGCTAAAATCAGGAGCTTTTTGACCAACTTGAATTCCTGGATTTGGAAGAGATTTGGCCAAATTTTTAGCATCTTTTTTCATAATCTCTTCTTCTTTGGTAGAAAACTTAGATGGAGTACTACTCATTTTCTGCATTAATATATCAAACATCTTTTGATAACTAGCGACTTCTTGGGATGCAGTTAATGTACTAACGAGCATTGAAAATAGAACTAAAATTGTTTTACGCATAAATTCATCCTTTAATTTATTATTGATTCTTCAAAATATCTATCTACATTCATATATGTTTTGCCTGTATGGTCTTTAAAAATAAGATGACTTTTGTTTAGTTTTGATATATGGTTAACGCCAATAACTGCTAATAGTTGACGAACACCTGCCAACAATTGCCCGTGATAAGAGGCGACATTTTGTGCTTTTTTCTCAACTAAAAATGAAGCTCTTTTTTTCTTATCTTGTGTTGCAAGCCCAACTGGGCAACTTCTACCATGAGCGCCAGAACACTCTCTAGCTCTAATGCAACCGGCACTCATCATAAATGCCCTTGCTATTACTATATAATCAGCGCCAATTCCAAAGAGAACAACAGCATCATCCGGGGTAAGAACTTTTTCACTTGCGATGAGTTTAACTTTTTCTCTAACACCGACTTTTTTTAGTGTGCTATCGACTATATGAAGCGCTTTTGCTATCACCATTCCTACTGTCATCATCATCTCTAAAGGTGCAGCACCACTTCCCCCATCACCACCATCTATAGTAATAAAATCGGGATAAGCAGCAGACTCCTCATCAACTCTTTTTTTAATTAGATTTGCATACTCATCAAATGAATCTTGTGAAGATATAACTATCTTTACTCCAACTGGCTTCTTAGAGAGCTCTTTTAACCTTCCTATAAAATCAAACAGCTCTTCTAGAGTCTTGGCATGTGGAAACTGATTTGGCGAGAACAAATCTTTATATGGTTCAACTCCACGATAGTAGGCAACTGCTTCACTAACTTTAGAAGCTAAAAGTTTTCCGCCAGTCTGTTTTGCACCTTGAGCCATTTTTATCTCTGTCATTTTTGCGAAACTCATTGTTTTTTTATAGCGCTCTTCGTCAAAGTTACCCTCTTCATCTCGTACCCCATAGAGTCCACTGCCCATTTGAAAGATAATATCAGGGATATCTGATGGTACTTCTTTTGGAAAAGAATTTAAGGGAGCCTTCCAATTTACCCTAAAACATACTTTTGTGATTTCATCAAATAAAAAACTCTCACTATCTACTCTATCTATCACCATGTGTCTATAGACTCTTTGAGCCATAGAGCGATTAAATAAAAACTTCAATAGAATAAAAACAGTTTTTGCAAATAAAGTTCCCTCTAAAACATCAAGATAAGAGTTATCTTTAGGATTATATTTGTGTGTGTATAAAAAATTCGAAGTTAAACTTCCTTCTCCAGTGTTTATAGGAAATTTACCAAGGTATGCACCTTTAGAAAAAGAGCGGGTACCCTCAGGTGAGATTGCTCCATCACTCATTGCACTTCTTCCAAAAACTGACTTTGTTTTAAAAGGATTTTGAGAATTTTCACCAAAAGTGACACTGAAATCATCACTAACATCTTCTGTATTTAGAACACAGTTTGCATTTTTGATGGAGAGTCGTGCAGACTTTTGAGGTTGCCCTGGAGAAAAAGAGGCATAAGCAGATTTTCTCTCTGCTGAGTCATAAACCCATTTTACTTTGTCAAAAGATTCATAAAATTTTTCATCACCAAAATACTGGCGCATTGGGTCACGAAGCAGATAAAAAACATAACGCATTCGTCCAATAAGTGGGTAGTTTATAAGAAGTTGGTCTTCACGTTGAAAGAACTTATCATAAACAAACAATACAATAGAAATTACTATAAAAACAATAATTGCCGCTTTGAACAAAAAAACCAATAAGGGAAAGTCGTAATTCCCCACATTATTAGTAAACTTTAGTAGCGCTTCCATACCTTAACTTTTATCGCCAAAAATCAATCTATCTAGACTAAATTTTCCCGCTCCATAACTTACAAACACTAGTAAAAACAACATATAGTAAAGCGGTATTTCAAAACCATTGTCACCTGCTGAAAAACCATGCGGTAAATGCACAGTCATAATAGCTACAATCATCACAACGATAAGAGGCAGAGATATAAAACGGGTCAATAGCCCCAATGTAAGTAAAATCACACCAACCGCTTCCGTACTTGCTGCCATATAGGCGTTAAGTGTCGGAAATGGTATGCCCATAGAGCCAAACCACTCGGCAACTGAACCAATATCACTCCACTTCATCATAGCCGGTTCATAAAAACCATAAGCGACCGCTAATCTGGCGAACAGTAAAGAGAGTGATTTACCATACTCACTTAAACGAGAAAATTCCATATACATTTGTTTACATTTCATAATAGACTCCTTTGTTAAGAGTAGTTTAGCAAATATTGAAATAACATGTATGTACTCTATGTTACATATCAATCTACTCTGCTTAGGGTATACTACTTTATATAAAATATGGAGGTCTTGTATTGTTTGAAAAACACAGCTACAACATGAAACCGGTCGAGTCATATATTCGCATGTTTATTGCGACGCTACTTTTACTCTATGCAGTAATGAACACATCTATTCCTATTGCCATTCTTAGTATAGTTATATACTACACGGCAGTCAAAAAATTCTGCTTCATGTATTACTTTTTTAAAATAAATGAAAGATTTAGCATTCAAAACTACTATCTATCTCTTCTTCCAAAATACAGAACATCTCCGGTATTTATTTTTGACAACAAAGGAAATATACTCTTTAAAAACA
>MNYP01000045.1 GCA_001873135.1 Helicobacteraceae bacterium CG2_30_36_10 | reverse complement strand
GACCCGGCAACCGATAAAGCCTTAGAATTTAATTATAGTAAAAACACCTTAGAAAATAAGCATAAAAATAAAGTCTCTTTTGTGCAGCAGACAAAATTAAAAGATTCTAGAAAACCACTTTTTGTAATGATTACCCGTTTAGTAGAACAAAAAGGCATTTTTTTAGTAATAGAGTCTCTTGAACAGTTGTTATCTAAAAACTTAAATCTTGTTATTATTGGAGATGGTGATACGGAGATATACGCAAAATTAAATATGCTCACTTGCAAGTATAAAAATTTTGAATTTTTTGAGGGATATGATGAGTCCTTGTCACGTAAAACTTATGCCGCAGCAGATTTTTTACTAATGCCATCAAAATTTGAACCCTGTGGTTTAAATCAGTTTATTGCCATGAAATATGGAACTCTACCTTTGGTTCATGAAGTTGGTGGTTTAAAAGATAGTGTTCATGAAGATACTCCTTTTCAAAACAGAAGTAAAAAAAGCCTGGCATGTGGAAAGGGAATAGTTTTTAAAGAGTATACCCAAGAAGATTTATTGCTAGCTATCGATAGAGCGTTAAATCTTAAGAAAAATACTCAAACATTTAAATCGGTTGTAAAATCTAATATGGAATGTGATTTCTCTTTTGAAAAAAGTGCATTAGAATATTTAAAATTATATATTAATTAAAGGATTGTCGTGGCTAAAAACAAAGAAGAGAGTTCAATAGCGAAGTTAAATATTTTATTTGTAGCAGCAGAAGTTGTGCCATTTGCAAAAACAGGTGGTTTGGCCGATGTGGCAGGTGCTCTTCCAAAGGCAATTAAAGAGCTGGGGCACAATATTATTGTAGTAATGCCGAGGTATTATAAAATAGACACCTCCAAACTTACGAAACTAGAAGCTCCGTTAAGTGTTCCAATGGGTGTAATGGGTGAATTTTTGGCTGGAGTTTACACTGCTACTTTACCAAATAGTGATGTCCCGATATATTTTATAGATCATGAAGGGTACTTTGGTAGACATGGACTCTATGAAGATCATGGCGGTGGATACGGAGATAATGACAATCGTTTTATCTTTTTTTCCAAAGCAGCTCTGCAACTGTGCAAATTGTTGAATTTTACACCTGATATAATTCATACAAATGATTGGCATACTGCAGCGATTCCTCTTCTTTGCAAAACTAGATTTAAGCATGACTTTGCATATGCTGCCAATGTTTTAACTATACATAACTTACAGCACCAGGGCAATTTTTATCGCGGTCTTGTGGATGTTATGGAAGTTGGCTGGGAGCATTTTAATGCACATGAATTAGAAAGTTTTCATAGAGTAAACCTTTTAAAAGGTGGAATTTATCATGCAGATGCTGTAACAACCGTTTCAAAAAAATATGCACAGGAGATTCAAACTTCAGATTTTGGTTTTGGACTCGATGCTCATATAAGAGGACATTCGCATAAACTTTTTGGTATATTGAACGGTGTCGATTATGATGAATGGAATCCATCTATTGATAATTTTATAGCAAAAAAATATGATTTTGATGACATGTCAGGTAAGCTTGCATGTAAAAGAGATATCCAAAAACATTTTAATCTTGAACTTCGCTATGATGTTGCGTTAATAGGTTTTGTTGGGCGATTTGCTGAACAAAAAGGGATAGGGCTGATTGCTGGAATTATACATGGACTTTTAGACTTGGATGTTCAAATTATTATGTTGGGAACTGGTGAACAGTGGGCTGAAGGCTTCTTTAGCCATGTCGCACATCATAGAGCCAACTTTGGTCTGCATATTGGTTATTCTGATGAGTTAGCACATAAAATAGAAGCCGGAAGTGATATGTTCTTAATGCCTTCTCTGTTTGAGCCATGTGGACTCAACCAGATATATAGTCTTCGTTATGGTACTTTGCCGATTGTAAGGGGTACTGGCGGTCTTGACGATACCATAGTGAATTTTGATGAGCACCATAAACATGGTAATGGATTTAAATTTTATGAAGCATCCCAAGAAGCATTGTATTACACAGTTTTGTGGGCACTTAAAATATATAATGATGATAAAATAGCATTTGAAGATATGCAAAAAACAGCAATGCAACAGCACTTTGATTGGGATGACTCAGCTAAAGGTTATGAAGAAGTCTATCAATACGCTTTAGATAAAAAGCGTAATTAAAGGGAAAGTATGAAAAACGAAATATTTTATGATGTAACACTTTTTAGCGACTTGGATATCTACCTTTTTAAAGAAGGTACGCACTCAAAACTTTATAATCATTTAGGTTCACATGTTCTACAAAGAGAAGGGGTTGATGGAGTCTATTTTGCAGTTTGGGCTCCAAATGCAAACTCGGTATCTGTGAGAGGTGATTTTAATGATTATAATCACGAAACACACGAAATGAAAAAACGTACAGATGAGTCTGGTATTTGGGAAGCATTTATTACCGATGTTCCCCAAGATACAACTTACAAATATCATATTCGGTCTGATGACAATTATGCAAATCAAGATAAAATTGATCCATATGCTTTTCACTCTGAAAAAGCTCCTGCCTCTGCTTCAAAAGTTTGGAGTCTAGACAAGCATGAATGGAAAGACCATGAGTGGATGAAGTCACGCCATAAAAACAACTCTCATAAAGCACCAATCTCTATATATGAGGTTCATTTAGGCTCTTGGAGAAGAAAGGTTGAAGAGGGGAACCGTTATTTAACTTACCTTGAATCGGCAAATGAATTGGCAAAATATTTAGTAGATATGAACTTTACTCACGTTGAGCTTATGCCTATTACTGAGTTCCCGTTTAAAGGTTCTTGGGGTTATCAAGTGACCGGCTATTTTGCTCCAACTGCTCGTTTTGGAAGACCAGAAGAGTTTATGGGCTTTGTAGATATTATGCATGCACATGGGATTGGCGTCATTTTAGACTGGGTACCTTCACATTTTGTAACTGATGGGCATGGTCTTATGAATTATGACGGTAGTTGTCTTTACGAGCATAAAGATCCGCAAAAAGGCTACCACCCACAGTGGAAAAGTGCAATTTTTAATTATGACAGAAACGAAGTTCGTGCTTTCTTAATCAGTTCAGCTATGTTCTGGCTTGAAAAGTATCATATTGACGGCATTAGAGTGGATGCTGTTGCTTCTATGCTTTACTTGAATTATGCAAGAGAAGAGGGCGAATGGACACCTAACGAAGATGGCAGCAATATAAATGTCGGTGCAGTTAAATTTCTTAAACAGTTAAATACAACTACGTACGAAGCCTTTAGTGACATTATTATGATAGCTGAAGAGTCGACAAATTATTCTATGGTAACAGGTCCTGTAAGTGAAGGAGGGCTGGGTTTTGGCTATAAATGGAATATGGGTTGGATGCATGACATACTAAAATATACGAAGAATGAGCCTGTATATAGACGATATCATCAAGAAAACTTAACTTTTAGTTTTGTTTATATGTTTAATGAAAATTATGTACTTCCTTTGAGTCATGATGAAGTTGTACATATGAAAGGCTCTTTAGTTAATAAGATGCCTGGAGATAATTACAGAAAATTTGCAAACTTAAGAGCTCTTTTTGCTCTTATGATAGCTCACCCCGGTAAAAAACTTCTTTTTATGGGTGGTGAATTTGCACAATTTGCAGAGTGGAATTATGAGCAAAGTCTTGATTGGCATCTACTTGATTACTCAGAACATAGAGGTGTTCAAAACAGCCTAAGAACTTTAAATAAGTTATATAAAGATGAGCCGGCACTCCACATAAATGATGTGGAGCATGAAGGTTTCGAATGGATAGATGAAAACGATAGAGATGCCAATGTAATTTCATTTATTCGTAAAGGTGCAAAAAATCAAAAGCCAATTATAATCGTATGTAATTTTTCAGATAAAGAGCATGTGGGTTATCAAATCGGAATATCAAGCAAAGGTAGCTATGAAGAGATTTTTAACTCTAATGATAAGGAATTTGGCGGGTATAGTGATAAAAATATCGAAGCCCTCAAATCAATTGCTAAAGAACAACATGCAAGACCCAACATGCTAGAGATAACACTCCCGCCGTTAAGTGTAATATACCTTAAAAAAACTAAATAGCAATTGCTATTTAGTTTTATGCTTCAAAATATGGCATTATTCTATATCCAATGCCATAGATACTTTCTAAAGAGTTTTCAGGTAATTTCTTTCTAAGTTTTGAGACAAGTTTTCTTATATTTGCATTGTCTAAAGCTTCATTCATTGTTGTATAGTTTTCGGCTATATCTTCGTTGGAATATATTTTTCCCACATTTTGGCTTAAGTAGTGCATAAATATTATTTCATACTTCGTAAGATATATAGGTTTATTATTATCCAACAGAGCACTGTTCTGTCTGTCAAATATAAAGGAGTTACTGAGTCTTATTTTTACTAAATTACCATCCGCAGGCAATAGGGTAGGCTGTTGCAGTTTTTTAGAGGCTTTTAGTAAAACTTTTAAGAGCTCCTGAAAATCAATAGGTTTTTTTATAAACTGCTCAATCCCTAAATTTATAAGAGGTAAAAGATATTTGCTATCGTCGTGTGCTGAGAGAATAATTATAATTTGTTGTGGAAAAATAGTGTAAATTTTTTCTGTAAATTCTACTCCATTTAACTTTGGTAATTGTAAATCGCTGATTATAATATCATAGTTTTTTAAATTTTTATTATAATACTCTTTATATTTTGTTAAGGCAACAACACCGTTTTCCGCGCTGTCTACATCTTTAAAGAAACTTTTTAAAATTTCTGTTGTACTTTGCCTCAGTTCCTCGTGATCCTCAACAAAAAGTATAGATAAATTTTGAGTATATGTTTGTAATTTTTTAGAATTTACCATAATTGTCCTCTTGAAAAACTATTTGCAATAATTGTACCAAGTCTTGCTAGTTTATTAAATTAAAGTTGATACAATACACTCAATTATATAAAAATGAGAATAATAATGAAAATAATAATAAACGGTGAAGAAAGAGAATTTAATTCCGACTTTACCTTAGCTCAAATACTGACAAAGATTTCTCTAGAGGGTAAGGTAATGGCAGCAGCCGTAAATATGGAAATAGTTAAACAAGACAGTTGGAATTCTTATAAGTTAAGTGATGGGGATAAGTTAGAACTACTGGATTTTGTTGGTGGTGGATGATTTTTCTATTGCTACAACAGCAATCGCATACTCTCCATCATGAGTAATAGAAACACTGGTATCAGTAATATTGAATCTTTGAATAACAGACTTTGACAGACTTATTTGTGGAGCGCCTTTTATAGTTTTTGTGATTAGTATGTCATGAAAACTACACTCAGAGCTAATCCCGACACCAAGGGCTTTTGAACATGCTTCTTTAGCCGCCCAAAATCCTGCTGCAGTTTTATGGTTTTTAACAAGTATTATTTCATCGGGTAAAAGAAATTTTTGAAGTGCTTTATCTCCAAACCGCTCTATTAAGCGATTCATACGAGATATTTTTATGAGATCAATGCCAATCATTTACTGAATAACGAATTCTGTAAAGTAAATACCTTTAATCTGACCATCTGAAATCATGGCATTTAGCGTATCCATAATTTGATCTGATATTTTTTGCTTTCCTTTTTTTGAGGATATTTCTTCAAGTGATTTAGATGTCAATATTCTAATAACTCTATCTCTAATTACAGGCGCTTTACTATCTAACTCCAGACTAAGCTCAGCCCCTTCAAGTTCTAGCGACATAGTCACTTTAAGGTAACGACGGCCAGAGTCACTTTTTAAGTTAACAGTGAAAGTATCAAGGGGATACAAAACACCTATTTGACTCAGTTTTCTTGATTCACCCATATCTGAAATAGAAGAATTTCTTCTTTCGTTAGAAATACTTTTTACCTGAACCCTTGGTGCGGGAGAACTCGCAACTTCATCATTCCCACCCATTAGGAGTATGCTTACTACAGCACCTACGAGTATTATAAGAATTAAGACTACTATGATAATTATCATTAACATATTTTTTGATTTTTTTTCTACTGGAGCAACATCTTCTACAGAACTCTCTTTATCAGCCATATTTATTCCTTGCTTTTTGTTCCGTCAGTATATCAAAATTTATAAAAAAATTATATTTTTTGCTACTTTATGCCAAATCTTTCAGCGGTAAAAATTCATAAGTATCGGCATTGTAATAGTCAATTTGACCTGTTTCTATATCATAATACCATCCATGAATATGTAAGCTTCCATCCAAAAATCTCTTTTTTACACGAGGATAAGTTAAAATATTTTCTATCTGCTTTATAAGGGATAATTTTTCAGTCAGTCTTAACAGCTCTTCCCTTGGTGCATTAATCCCTAAGCTAAGGATAGCTGAAGTTTTTGCACTTTCACCAAGTTCTAACCATTTTTTAGTGTGAACTAATGATGGATCTTCTATCTCTTCATATAGATGTTGACATGCACCGCAATGCGTATGACCACAAATAATGATTTCTTTGACATTTAACACGCTGACAGCATATTCAATTCCGGATGCTGTGGAATGGTACTCTTCATCAGGTTTGTAAGGTGCTACAAAATTACCGACATTTCTTATTACAAATAAATCGCCAGGATCTGCTTGAACCATTAAATCCGGGATTACTCAAGAATCTGAACATCCAATAAAAAGAGCTTTTGGAGCTTGTCCCCTTTTAACTAAATCAAGCAGTGATTCTTTATTCTTTTTGAAATAAGCTCTAAAAAGCTCATTGCCCTTCGCATATTCTTCTAAAATCATAAATAAAGCCTCAAAATAATAGTAAAATTAGTCACAATGGGTAATATTCAAAGCTTTTAGTATCTCTTCAAAAATTTCGCCAGCTTCACGGTCTCCATCGTCATGATATTCAATTACTAAAACATCTTTTGCATCTGTAATATTACAACTGTATGTCTCCGGCTGTTTATTATGTTTTGCAATTATTTTTTCAACTGTAGAACAGACTAAAGCACTCTCTTCCCTTCCTGCATAAGCTATTGAGAGTTTAAAGTATTTTTCTTCACTACGAAATTGCGCATCAATCATAGATTTCCTTTTTTACTTTTTATTATGAGGTAATTGTACAATTATTATAGTAAAAATGATTTGAATAATATCTAAATTAATACCATTCCAATAGTTTTGTGACTTCATCAACAATAAAAGTTTTAAGAGTAGTTTTTTCAAGTGGTTTTTTAGCTAAAAGTACTTTTGATATATTTTGCATTTTAGCTTCTTTCAACCTAACATCCATCGCATACACTTCTCTTACATCCCCCACTAATGATACTTCTCCTATAAATACCGTCTCTTTTGAGATAACTCTGTCTCTGAAACTACTGATAATAGCAGCTAAAATAGCTAAGTCTGCGGCAGTTTCTGTGATTTTTATACCACCGGTTATATTTATATAGACATCATATCCCGAGAGTGGAATTTCAAGTTTTCTCTCTAAAAGTGCCAATAGCATATTGAGTCTGTTGTTATCAAAACCGGTTGCCTGTCTTTTGGAATTTGCAGTATGCGACTCAGAGACTAGAGCCTGAACCTCCAAAATGATTGGGCGGGAGCCTTCCATGACGACGGTTAGAGCAGAACCCGCCTGCTCAGAATTTCGGTTAAAAAATCGTGAAGCAACATCTGTAGCAGAGACCAAACCCTCACTTCTCATCTCAAATACACCGATTTCGCTTGTTGGTCCAAAACGGTTTTTAAAGCCTCGTAAAATTCTAAGTTCTTGGGAGGAGTCGCCTTCAAAATATAAAACCGTGTCAACCATGTGCTCTAAAACTCTCGGACCTGCAATGGAGCCTTCTTTTGTAATATGTCCGATAATAAAAATAGCTATATCTTTCTCTTTTGCTATTCGCATAAGCTCAAATGTTATTTGTCTAACCTGTGTCACAGAACCCGGTGCTGACGTTATGTTTTGGGAGTACATGGTTTGTATAGAGTCTATTATTATAAATTCATATTCCCTGTGTGCGAGTTCAACGAGAACCTGTTCAAGTCTTATTTCGCTCAGCAAATACAAGGTATCCATATTTGCTTTGAGTCTATTGGCACGAAGTTTTATTTGCCCAGCTGATTCTTCACCGGTCACATAGAGTACATTTTTACCAAGTGAAGCTATATTTGAGCCGACTTTTAAAAGCAGTGTTGATTTTCCAACCCCGGGACTACCGCCAATAAGGGTAAGTGACCCAGGAACGATTCCCCCGCCGAGTACACCGTCAAGTTCTACATCCAAAGAAGAGTATCTATAAACTTCACTCTCTTGTATGTCGTTAATACTTACTGCTTTTGTTGAACTAACGGCAGTCGACTTCGTTTTTTTGACAACGTCTTGTTGATGTTCGCTTAGTTCTATAAAAGAATCCCAAGCTCCGCAGTTAGTACATTTTCCCATCCATTTTGGAGTTGTAAGCCCACAATGTTGACACTCAAATAATACGCTTTTTTTAGCCATAATATTGCCTAGTTTTATGATTTGAACGATTATACTTTATTTGGCACGTGGAAATAGTTTATATGACGTATTGCAATATTTTGTAGTTAAATTAATGAATTAACTCAT
>MNYP01000031.1 GCA_001873135.1 Helicobacteraceae bacterium CG2_30_36_10 | reverse complement strand
CTAAATAACATTATATCATTTAATAATGTATAATTTATTACATGTATGAATAGTTTTCATTGAGCCAGATTTTGTGAAGCTATTTTAGATTTAACAATAGAGTACTGTTTTGCACATGCCATGGCATGCGGAAATCCGTATATGACTTGACGCATTAATTGTAATGTATTATAGTTGTTGTGAGTCCTCAGTATAATAAGGGCTAAAGAGATAAATTGGTATAAAGAGTCATCAACTCAATAAAAAGTCTTAAAAATTATATAAAATTGAGTAGTGAAGGTGAGCAGACTACAAAAAGTAGTAGATAAGGAAAAAATATGAGCATACCGGAAAAAACAGTTCAAGAGGTAAAAAACATAGCTTATGAGTGGCAAAAAAAGATACAGGTTTCACGAAAAGGAAAAGAGCAGGATTTTCACGAGATGATGATGAAAATGCTGAAAAATCCTATTAATAAGATATTTCTTATTGAGTTACTTGACCAAAGTTTTCGTTCAAAAAATGGAGACAGAGTTGCCAATCAGCTAGAGCATATCTTTGCCAAATATAAAAGTACAGATTTTTTTTCTCAGTTTGAACAGATTTTAATCTGGTTTTTTCGTGATGTCGGTATTTACGTGAGTTCTATATCTATACCGCTTTTTATTCAGTATCTTAGAAATGACATCAGTAGTATAGTTATAAAGGGCGAAGACCCGCTTTTAGCCAAACACATGAAAGCGAGACGTGATGAGGGGACTCGTGTAAATATCAATGTCATTGGTGTAGTAGTGCTCAGCGAAGAAGAAGCAGCGGCGAGAGTAGATAAATATATAAAACTTTTAAAAAATCCCGATGTTGATTATCTCTCTATAAAAATTTCAAATCTTTTTTCTCAGATAATTCCACATGCCCATGAAAATAATATTGCGAAAATTTCCGCACAATTAGAAAAAGTTTATCGTGCAGCCATGAAAAACACCTATAAAGATAAAGATTCCAAAGATAAGTATAAATTTGTAAACCTTGATATGGAAGAGTATAAAGATATTGAAATCACTATTGATTCATTTAAAAATGTTTTAACAAAAGAAGAATTTAAAGATTTTCATGCAGGTATTGTTATACAAACTTATCTGCCCGATGCTATGATTTATATCAGAGATTTAGCAACTTGGGCTAAAAATAGAGTTCAGAGTGGCGGAGCTCCTATAAAAATCCGTATTGTTAAGGGTGCAAATCAAGAGATGGAGTTAACCGAAGCTTCTTTAAGGGGTTGGGCTAATGTTACTTACTCATCTAAGGCACAGAGTGATGCAAATTTTAAGATAGCAATGGATTTTTTGCTAGACGCGGAAGTAGCGCCGTATGTTCATATAGGTGTAGCCTCTCATAATCTTTTTGACCATGCTTTAGCGATGCTTTTAGCAAAAGAGAGAGGCACTCTAGACTACTGTTCTGCTGAGATGTTAGAGGGAATGAGCGAGGCCGCCTATGAAGTCTTAAAGAAAGAGGGCTTAAATGTAATTCTTTACGCTCCAACTGCTACTAAAGAAACATTTACAAATGCCATTGCTTACCTAGTTCGACGATTTGATGAAAATACAGCAGATCAAAACTTTTTAAGACATAGTTTTGGTCTTAAAGTCGACACTCCGGCTTGGGATACGCTCATAAAAAGTTATGACGACGCCATTGCTTTAATACCAACGGTTGATCAAAAACCATACAGAACGCAAGATAGGAACAAAGAGATAAGTAAAAAAAATATTGATGTAAAAGATTATCAATTTGAAAATGAACCGGATACAGATTTTGTTTTAGCTGCAAATAGAAAATGGGCGGAGGATATCCGTGATAAATGGAAGAATATTGAGGAAGTGGGCGGTTTTAACGCTTACCCGGTTGTTGGTGGCAGAATAGTTCAAAGAGATGAAAATATTATAGAGGTAATAGATAAATCTGGGTACCATGAGAAAAAAATAGCCGGACATTATATGTCAGCAAATGAAGATGATATGAGAGTAGCTATTGCTACTGCAAAAGAGGACCCAGATGGCTGGAGAAAATTACACTACCTAGAGAGACAAAAAATTTTAATGGATGTGGCGCATGAGTTAAGATTGGCAAGAGCTGATTTAATCGGTGTAGCGGCAGCTGAAGTGGGAAAGGTTTTTACTGAGACAGATGTAGAAGTAAGTGAAGCTATTGACTTTGCAAATTTCTACCCTTATAGTGTGGCAAAAATGTCAGGTCTTACAGGTGTTGAAGCAACTAGCAAAGGCGTTGGCTTAGTTATAAGTCCTTGGAATTTCCCTATCGCTATTCCTGCTGGAGGAGTTGCAGCATCCTTAGCCGCTGGAAATACGGTCATACTAAAACCTGCGGAAGCTTCCACCCTTTGCGGATATAGACTTTGTCAATGTTTTTGGGATGCAGGGATAAGTAAAAATACACTGCAGTTTCTGCCTGCGCGCGGAAGTGAAGTTGGTCAGCATGTTATACCTAGTAAAGATATTGATTTTACTATATTTACAGGTGGGGAAAAGACAGCATATCGCATCATAAAATCACGCCCGGATATAAGTTTAAGTGCTGAGACCAGAGGTAAAGATGCCACCATAGTAACAGCCCTTGCCGATAGAGATCAGGCTATTAAAAATGTAGTTGTGTCTGCCTTTCATAACTCCGGACAGAAATGTTCAGCTACTTCATTGCTGGTTTTAGAAAAAAGAACTGTATGAAGACAAAGATTTTAAAAAGACCTTAAAAGGGGCGGTAGAGTCACTTCAAACAGGTTCAGTATGGAACTTTGCAAATCGCATAGGTACGCTTGCAAACCTCCCTGCGGGAGAGCTTAAAAAATCACTTGAGCTTCTTGATGATGGTGAAGAGTGGCTTGTTCCTCCGGCTTATGCAGACAAAGGTAACCCATATATGCTTAAACCATCTGTGAGATGGGGAACTAAAAAAAATGATTTTTGTCATATGAACGAACTCTTTGGTCCAGTTCTGAGTGTAATGTGTGCAGATAATCTTGATCATGCTATAGAGCTGGTAAATGCAACGGGGTATGGTTTAACTTCGGGTATAGAAACGCTAGATAAAAGAGAACAGGACTATTGGAAGGACAAAATTCTTGCAGGCAATCTTTATATAAACCGCGGTACAACAGGAGCTATCGTAATTCGTCAACCATTTGGCGGGATGAGAAAGTCTGCTATTGGCAGCGGAAAAAAAGCCGGTGGGTTTAACTATGTTAGCCAATTTATGAACATTGATTATAAAGAGACTAATCTTTATGAGAGTTGTTCAACACAGTTTATAGACCAGATGCGAAGTCTGTTGACTCGTGATACTGTATTTAATGATGAGTGTGAGTTGGCACTTCGCCATATCTGTCACTTTGCTCATTGGCATGAAGTTGAGTTTTTAAAAGAGCATGACTATTCACACATACGAGGTGAGAGCAACATTATTCGCTATCTTAGCGTTGAGAGTGTGCTTCTACGAGTAGAAGAGCAGGATGAACTGGATGAGATATTAACGACTGTTATGGCTATTAAAATGATTGGAGCAAAACTTCATATCTCTATACCTAAAAGGAGTAAAAAAGCGGAATTGATTTGGCTGGAATCTAAACAAGCTTCATTTATAGGAAAAGAGGACAGCATAAGCAGAGATGACGAAGATGAACTTATCGAGATGATGCCTAAAGTTCAAAGAATTAGATTTTTACATCCCGACAATGTAACACAAAACATTTATGAGCAGATTGCAAGTAAAGCGATATATATAGCAAGTGACCCTTTTGTCTCGCATGGTCGTTTAGAACTCATGCACTACTTTATCGAGCAAAGCATCTCAAATAGTTATCATCGATATGGCAATTTAGGGATTCAGGGTTTAACTTTAGAAGAAGTTTAAGTCCATAGATGAAAAAAGTATAAGTTAAAAATTTATGCAAACTAATAATAAGGAAAAAAAAGTGAAAAGAATAGTTTTTAAAGTAGGAAGCAGTGTTTTAACAGAAACAACAAATATAGCAGAAGAGCGGATGTTACATCTAGTCTCTTTAATTGCTGAAGCTAGGAAAAAATATGAAGTTATTTTAGTCTCGTCCGGTGCTGTAGCCGCTGGATATACAGCAGTTCAGTTAAATAGAAGCATACCTACAAGTAAAAAAGTTTTAGCTTCTGTCGGGCAACCTATTCTTATGAGCTCTTATAAAAATATGTTTGATATTTATGATGTAAATATTTCTCAAATACTCTTAACAGAGGAAGATTTTGATTCAAGAGTGCACACTAAAATTTTTCAAGATATTATAGATAGAACATTGAAAAATGATATTTTACCTATTGTTAACGAAAATGACATCTCAACAACTCCAGATCAACTATTTGGAGACAATGACCAATTATCTGCTCATGTTGCTTTTTATACAGGGGCTGATATGCTTATAATATTAAGCGATATTGATGGGTATTACGATTCTAACCCTAAAGATAATCCTAAAGCGAAAATAAGAAAATTGGTAACTGAGATAAAAGAGGAGGAGCTAAATCAAAAGCATACTCCAAACTCTAAATTTGCAACGGGTGGAATTGTCACAAAACTTAAAGCAGCTCAATACCTTATGAATAAAAACAGAGAGATGTTTTTATGTAATGGTTACGATTTAACGTCAGCTAGAGAGTTTTTGATAGATGGCGTACATAATAAAGGCACTCTCTTTACCAACAAGCATGAAGAAAAAAATAATTTGCAAATTGAAATATAAGTAAATAATTTACAAAATTTATGTAAGTATTCTAGAAACTTACTAAGGATACAATAATGCAAAGTTTTGAGAACAGTTACTATAAAAGCAGTTTTGACGTTAATTTTGAAGATAACTCTAACGAGAAATTTTCATATCGAGGCAAGATAGGTGGAGTATTTTCTATCGTAAAAGATATAAAAGGGGGAAAATATGAAGTTTTTAAAGATTAACTCTATAAAGTTTAAAATATTCCTTTTTCAATTTAAAAAAAGGATGCTTAGGGTTTGACATTTTCAGAAAAAGGCTCTTAAACATAGTAATTTATAATATTATATAACAATAATACATATTTATATGCTATGATGTCAGCAGTTAATAAAAGGATGCTGCAATGAAATGTCAAGAAATGTATATGGAATTTTCTCGTTTGAGTGAGCATGGTAAGTCACTCTCTTTACTACTTGCGAGATTAGTGCTTGCTTATGGCTTTTACGAACCTGCAAAGATGAAGTGGAGTGATATTGGTTCAGTTGCTGAGTGGTTTGCTTCTCTTGGCATACCATTTCCAACACTCAATGCGTACATGGCAGCAAGCACAGAAGCTACAGGTGTGGTTTTACTGACTCTTGGACTATTTACCCGTTTGATTTCTCTGCCTCTAATCGTTGTAATGATTGTAGCCATTTTGACAGTACATTTGCCACATGGCTTTTCTGCGGGAGATAATGGTTTTGAAATACCACTTTATTACATGTTGTTTCTATTTATATTTGTAACAAATGGAGCAGGAAAATTTAGCCTTGACAGGTTGATTTTTGGTGAAAAAAACTAAGCAATAAACTAAGGGCACAAATACTATAAGAAAAGTGAACTCATTAAACCGATAACTCCGCCAAAGACTCCGCCCCAAACGACTAGCCAGCTGAGGTGTTCTTTGATGAGTTTTTGAACCATCTCTTTAACGAGCTGCGGTGTTAACTCGTTAAGTCTTGCATCGATGACATGCTCAATAGACGCAAGCATATCATCACTCAAGGATGAACTTTGCATGTGGACTTGAAGAGTGTCATTAAAAGCATTAGAATTAACTATCTTAATCACAGCGCTTTTCATCTTTAGTGAGAAAGGTTCGCGAAGCCCATTTAGTGCCGATTCCCCTCCAAACATTCCAAGCATTCCGCCAAAAGATGATTCCATCACAGTTTTACTGAGTGCATCAAAAGCAGGGGTGAAATCCGTCTCTTCTATAATCGGAGTCAGATTAATTTTCTTCTCTTCACTTTTAAAGAAACTCTCTAACTGCTCACGAGTGAAAAACTCGCTCATCATAAGATTTTTTATAGCACTCTTAAACGCTTCAAATCTTGCAGGAATTACTCCTGAGCCATATAAAAGAGGAACTTTTTCAAACAGCATATGGATTGCAAGCTGATTCGTGAGCGCGCCGGAGAGAGCAAACAGACCTGTAAAGAGTAAAAATGAAGAGTAATCATTTTTGAGTACAAATGAAATTGCGATTAGCAAAACTGCCAGCAGATTGGTTATTAAACTTTTATTGATTTTCAAAATATTTCCTTTATTTAAACAATGAGATTATACTAAAACGGTATGATTATGTAAATATAAATTTAAAAGAGATAAGTATGAAAAAAGAGAGTTACGAACTATTTAAAAGTGCATCTTTAGATGAAATTATAGACGTTTTAGCAAATGAGCTCAAGACGAGAAATGAATCGCCGTTTTGGAGTGACAAGGTTGTTCCCTTTAGTAGAGCAATTTTGAGTATTTTAGTTCCTTTGAGAGAGAGCAAAATGCTCTTTGACCCCGAAGGGAAAGCTGTTAAGGAACTAACTCCTGAACTGTTTTTTGACTGGAACGACTTTGTAAGCTTAAAAACATTGGCTTTTACAATTCAAAAATCAAATGCAGAGGGTAAGCTTCTTCGTACCTCTTTACCTATTTCCACATGCCAAAGATATAAAGAGATAGATTTAACATCTCTAGGGGAGTATCTGAGCAGACATACGGTAAATTTAGAAAATGAGTCTTTAGACTTTCCTATTTCAAACTATAACCTGCACCAAGGTATTAGTAACGTTATAAAATCTTTATTGTAAATGCATAAATTAATAGAATATTTTATACACAACAAAAGACTCAATTATGCTCTTTTAGTTTTTTTATTATATTTAGGGGTTAATGCTTACACAAATATTCCAAAAGAGATATTCCCAGATGTTGAACTTGATAAGATAAGTGTGAGAGGCTCTTATGCGGGAGCGAGTGCTGCAAATATGGATAAAATGTCCGTGCGCGATATAGAAGATGAAATCAGTAATATAAATGGTATAGACAAGACTGAAACGACTATAACTCCCGGTAACTTTGTAATTACTTTAACACTTAATGAACACTCAAACAGAATAAATATTTTAAATAAAGTAAAAGATTCTATCTCCACTTCGAGGCAGTATCTTCCATCTGATATGCTTGAACCGACTGCAACTTTGCTAGACAAAAGCAGATCACTCATTAAGCTCTCAGTCTCATCTGACAAACTCAGCATAGGTGAACTCACGGTTATAGCCCAAGAGATGAAATCTAAACTCTCAAGAGTAAAAAATATTAGTGAAATATCCATTCGCGACGATTCAAACGAAGAAGTTACTATAAGAGTTAATTCTGAAGCTATCTTGGCTTACGGATTAAACCCGGCAAGCGTTACCGGTGCCATAGCGAATCTCTCTTATATTTTTCCCATAGGAAATATTGAAGAGAGTGGAAATTTTGCTTTTATTTCAACCGTAAACGGAAAAGCAAATGTTGGCGAGTGGGAAGAGAGTATCCTTGAAATCGATTCAAAGTATGTGAAACTAGGGGATATCGCAGAAATTGAAATACATTATCCCCAAACAGAAACCCTCTCATCATTTAACAATAACCCTACCTTAACACTTATAATTTCTAAAGGAGAACTTGGAAATTCTATTGAGTTATCTAAAGAGTTGCGAAAATATATAAAAAAGATAGAAAAAAATTATGATGGGGTTATCTTTAATTTTTATCAAGACAGCTCAAAACCAATAGCGGACCGGCTTGATACGGTTATTTCAAATCTTATGTTTGGACTCATTCTAGTCTTTTTATCTATGTATGTTTTAATCAATCTTCGTATTGCTTTTATTGTGGTGCTTGGCATACCTTTTTCCTTTATTATAGGGCTTCTGTTTATTTACTATATGGGCTATTCTATAAATATAGTCTCACTTTTAGGGGCACTTATAGTTATAGGTATAGTGGTTGATGATGCCATTGTTGTCAGCGAAAATATACAAAGACATATAGATGACGGGATGGAGGTTAAACAAGCTTCTCTACTGGGTATAAAAGAGATGATGTTGCCTGTAACTTTAGCAACCATTACAACAGCTGCTGCATTTTTGCCGATTTTTCTTATGCAGGGAGAGACAGCTCTGTTTTTGATTTTAGTGCCTATTGTTGTTGTTATGATTTTAATAGGCTCTCTTTTGGAGAGTTTCTTCTTTTTGCCTCTGCATGCAACGGAATTCTTGAAAAAAAGTAATAACTTTATAGATTGGAAACCTTTTCAAGACCTCTATTCAAAGACTTTATCTTTTCATATTGAGTATAAAAAAACTTTTCTAGTTGCATTTTTGATTTTGATTCCTATACTGACATTTGTAACTGCAAAATCTATGAAGTTCCAGTTTTTTCCAAATTTTGACGGAAGCAACTTATATATTTCAGGAAAAATGGATATTAACACTCCATTGGAAGAGACATTTAGAATATCTAAAGAGATTGAAGCAGAGCTCATGAAGCACTCAGATGAGTTCTCAATCAAGTCGACCTCTTTAACAAGTGGATAT
>MNYP01000041.1 GCA_001873135.1 Helicobacteraceae bacterium CG2_30_36_10 | reverse complement strand
TAGTTCTGCATTATTATAGTTAAACAACTAATTTTAAGAATGATATATTAAAATATGCAAATAAGTAAAAATATAGGAAGAATAGTTGAGACATTTTTTAACACTTAAAGACTTTACAAAAGAAGAAATTCTAGAGATTGTAAAAATTGGATTGGAAATAAAAAAAGATTTAAAGAGTGGTATTTATAAGGATGAGTTGAAAAAACAGACTCTTGGAATGATATTTGAAAAAAGTTCAACAAGAACCAGAGTGAGTTTCGAGACGGGGATGTTTCAGCTTGGCGGGCATGCTCTATTTTTATCTAATCGTGATATCCATCTTGGTCGAGGCGAACCGATAAAAGATACGGCAAGAGTAATATCGAGCATGTGCGATATGGTCATGATAAGAACTTTTGAGCACTCCATGATAGAAGAGTTTGCGGAGTACTCAAAGGTACCGGTTATTAACGGCTTGACGGACTCTTATCACCCTGTACAGCTTTTAGCTGATTATATGACTATGATGGAATACGGCATAAGTGAAAATGCGGTAGTTGCTTACATAGGCGATGGCAACAATATGACACATTCGTGGATGATGCTTGCTGCTAAACTTGGATTTGATCTTAGAATTGCCACGCCAAAAGGCTATGAGGTTGACGGAGAAGTTTTACAAACAGCTTTAAAAATGGCTAAACTCAGCGGTGCAAATATAACAGTAATGAATGATCCGAAAAAAGCAGTTCACGGGGCAACGATTATTACCACTGACACTTGGGCTTCCATGGGACAAGAAGAAGAAAAATCACAAAGAATCAAAGACTTCCAGGGTTTTATGGTTGATGACTTAATGATGTGTCTTGCACAAAAAGGCGCTCAATTTTTACACTGTCTTCCGGCGTATCGAGGGCAAGAGGTGAGCGAATCGGTTTTAGAAAGTCATGCAAATATAGTTTTTGATGAAGCTGAAAATAGACTTCATGCCCAAAAAGGTCTTATGGTCTGGTTAAATAAACAAAGGTAGTTAAATGGTTAAAATATTCTTACTTCTAGTCTTCACTCTCAGTTATATATATGGCGCAAAAGTTGTAGAGGTTGGAGTGAAATACCAATCTTCTGAGAAGTGTAAAGCGTGTCACATGCGTATTGTAAAAGAGTGGGAAGAGTCATTGCATTCTAAATCCCATTATAAAAATGATGAATATTTTAGGGCGACTACTGATTATGTCAGTAGAAAAACTAGAAAAAGCCTCAATAGTGTAAAAGTTGAGTGTGCAACGTGTCATAACCCTAGAATATCTGTTACAACAACAGGTATGGATTATGAAATCATGAGCGTGATGGGATTAGATAAAGGCTCTAAAGTCAATGAGGCATTAAAAAGTTCATCCATTGATGAGGGGATTAATTGTGTAGTTTGCCACAATATCGATAAAATTCATGCAGATAGAGATGAATCTGTGAGAGGTATTAACCGCATTAGCTGGACGAAATCCGGGACTATGAGTGGTCCTTATGATGATGCAAAGTCACCGTACCATAAAGTTGAACATCGTGACTTTATGGATCAAAATTCTGAGCAACTCTGTTTTGTTTGTCATGCTAACAATAAAGCAAAGGAGGGTTTAGTATTTACTAATATGCAAAAAGAGTATCAAAAGAGTGATAAGAGTTGTGTAGATTGTCATATGGGAGCAAAAAAATTGTCCTATGCCGCAACTCTGCCAATAGACCATGGAAAACCTAAAAAAAGAGAGATAAGAACACACGGGTTTATCGGTGCTCATACTTCTGGCATGTGGAAAGATGTACTTAAGCTTGAGTTGACACAAACAGGTAATGATATTTTGATTAATATTTTAAATCCTCAGCCTCATAATATTCCAAGCGGATTTGGCTCACGAGAGTTGATTATAGAGTTGTCTTACAAAAATAATAAAAATAATATAGCGACTAAAACAATATCATTAACTCAGCTATTTACCAGCAAAAGAGGCAAGCCCACGATTGCACATTTGGCTATAAGCGCTTCAGCAGATATGAGTGTTCCGGCACATGGTGTCAAAACTATAAAAGTCCCCAAAGAAGATGGTGCCTCAAGCGTTGAGGTTGAACTTTATTACAGATTGGTAAATGATGAAGTCCGCTCAATACTTGAACTTAAAGAAGCAATATGGAGTGAAAAAACTTTCATAACATCTAAAAGTTTACAATTAAAGTAGTAAATTTCTCGGCTTTAAAAGCCAAGAAATTTATTTAGTAGTTTATACCTGTTGCACTTCTGATTTTATCAATCATTTCAAGGGCAACTTCTTTTGCCTTGTTGGCGCCTTGTCTTAAAATTTCTCTTACTTCATCTTGATTCTTTTTGAAATACTCTTGTTTTTCTCTGTACTCTCTGAAATATTCCCACATTACATCTGCTAAATAGAGCTTAAAGTGACCATGCCCTTCGCCACCTTTTTTATATCTGTTTTGAAGTTCTATTGATTCATTTTCATTTAAAAATAGTTTTGCAATATTATAAACATTACATCCTGCGAACTCTTTTGAATCTTCAAGAGCTACATTCTGGGTAACTATTTTTTTAATAGTTTTAAGCTGTTGTTTCTTTTGCCCAAAAATATTTACAGTATTGCCGTAACTTTTTGACATTTTCTGACCATCTATTCCGGGAACAGTTGCAACATGCTCTTCTATTTTAAATTCC
The DNA here is from genome assembly GCA_001873135.1 of Helicobacteraceae bacterium CG2_30_36_10. Classification (GTDB taxonomy): domain Bacteria; phylum Campylobacterota; class Campylobacteria; order Campylobacterales; family Sulfurimonadaceae; genus Sulfurimonas. Next base: position 6,010 of record MNYP01000041.1, on the reverse strand, counting down.
GGCAGTTTTAAAATATCGCCGTATTGATTATTAAATTTGATTGCTATATCTCTTGCGATTTCCACATGCTGAATTTGGTCCTTTCCAACAGGCACAATGTCGGGTGAAAAAAGTAAAATATCTGCCGCCATAAGAACTGGATACGAAAAGAGTGAGTGCGTAGTTGCAGCACCGCGAGCTGTTTTGTCTTTGTAGCTGTGAGCACGCTCAAGCAAACCCGTCGGTGTGAAAGATGAAAGTATCCAGTAGAGTTCTAAAACTTCTTTTACATCCGACTGAACCCAAAAAGTTGATTTTTTCGGCTCTATTCCTAAAGCTAAAAAATCTGTTGCAGACTGCATGGTAAGTTGTGCTAATCTCGCACCATCGGTTACGCTTGTCATTGCATGGTAATTAGCTATAAAAATAAAAGTTTCACTCGTTTCTTGAGCCTCAACTATCTGTTTTATGGAACCAAAATAGTTTCCTATATGTAAATCTCCAGAAGATTGAATGCCTGTTAAAACTCTCATAGTTATTGTCCTGATTTTTTTTGACATTATAGCAAATTGTATGGAGATAAATGACATTTTCAGCTTCGTTTGGTTATTATAAGAAACATTTAGGGTGAGTTGTTCACTCATTTAAAGGATTCATGATGAACGTGAAAATTCGTGCGAAAGATATAACACTTAACGATAATTTAAGAGCTCATATTGAGATTGCTGTTGAAGAGTTTAAAAAGTACCAGCTTGATATTACTACTGTTAACGTGGTAGTTGTTGCAGAAAAAAAAGGAGCATCAGTTGAGTTTGATATTCATATTGCGCATGCTCAGCCGGTTGTTATTAACCAAAGAGATGATTCACTAGATGTTGCAATTGATTTAGCAATTGAAAGAGCCCTAAAAGCACTCCGCCGTTTACATGATAAAGTTATAGAAAAAAATGCAATTTCAGTAAAAGATTTAGAAACACTAGACGACTAACTCTTGCGTGCCCTTAATTTGGTATATTTTCTACTTTCCACATATCTTTGATTAGGAAAATTTTTTGAAAATTTTTGTTCTACTTTTTTTATTTTTGAATTTAATTGCGCAAGATGACTACTCCTTTAGAGTTGCATATGGTAAAGCCACTCTGAGTGACTTCGGTGAAATTATTGTCGGTAACATTAAAGGACATCCAAACAACCTTCGTGTAACAGCGATTGATGCCGGTTATCTGCTAGGCAAAGGTAGTATTAGCACACCTCTTGATATATATGTCAAAGGCGGAATAAGCAAGTTTAATGAAGATAGACTTCAGAATGATGTTTATGAGGCAATCGCATATATTAAATTTTTTTGGAATTTTGATTTTTGGACCAACAGAGTTAGATTCGGTTTGGGAGAGGGTATTTCATATACAAATGAGATAGTATATACAGAGTTGCTAGAAGCTGCACAAGAGAACGGCAACAACTCTAAATTTTTAAATTATATAGACTTAAGCTTAGATTTCAGCGTTGGCAGATTAATTAAATATCAAACTTTTGATGAAGTATATATGGGTTGGGCTTTAAAACATCGTTCAGGTATTTTTGGACTTATAAATAATGTTAAGCAGGGCGGCTCAAATTACAACACTATTTATGTAGAAGCAAAATTTTAATACGGGAGTTTTTTATGTATAGTTGGGTGCTTTGGTTTCATATTCTTTCACTAATTTCATGGTTCGCAGTCCTATTTTATCTGCCAAGACTATTTGTCTATCACGCAGAAAATGCCGATAATGCCGGCTTTGTGGAAGTTGTTAAAATAATGGAGTTTAAAATTTATCAGTATATAGGTGTTCCTGCAATGTGGGCAACAGTTATTAGCGGTATTTATTTAACTTATGAGATAGGGTTTAACGGTGGATGGCTCCATGCAAAAATATTGTTTGTGCTTATTTTAATGGCGTATTTCTTCTCTCTTGGTGTCATAAGAAAAAGACTTTTAGAAGATAAATGTAACAAGAGCGGAAAGTTTTTTCGTTTTTATAATGAAGTTCCGACTCTGCTGCTTTTAGTCATAGTCGCCTTAGTTATCTTTAAACCGTTTTAAATCTTGGCATGTGGAAATTTCCACATGTGCCCGAATGAAGTGACAAATGTCCTTGGTGTGCCGAGTAAGTTACTACTTATCGCCTCTCGTTTTAGCCTTGAAAAGTACAGGCGTTCCCGTAAAATTAAAAGCTTCTCTTAGTTTATTTGTTAAATATCTTCTATAGGTAAAGTGAAGCCCTTTTGGTTTGTTCATAACTATGGCTATTTTTGGCGGTCTCGTTTCATACTGCGTTGCGTAGTAGATGCGGATAACCTGACCGTGCATACTTGGCAACTGGTGACGTCTGAGTGCTTTTTCCATAACGGCATTAAGCTGTGATGTTGAGATGCGCTGAGAGTAGTTTTCGTTTATCTCTAAAATCATGTCGTTAAGCTTGTCAACTCTTTGGTGTGATTTTGCAGAGAGGGTAATAATAGGAGCATAGGCTAAAAATTTAAATCTATCTCTGATGTCTAAAATAATTTTGTCATGCTCGTCTCTTTTGGAGATATCCCATTTATTTAAAACAATGATACAAGCCAGTCTATTGCTGTCTACAAGTCCGGCTATTTTTTCATCAAGCTCCATAAATGGTTCACTGGCATCTAGTACAATAAGAGCCATATTTGAATTTTCAAGCATCTCCGTAGTTCTCATAAGAGCGTATTTTTCAATACCGAGTATTTTTCCACGACGACGCAGTCCGGCAGTGTCTACAAATGTCAGTTGTTTGCCCTTATACTCAATCGTTTCATCTATAGGGTCTATCGTAGTTCCAGCAACAGTGCTGACAACTGAGCGTTCTTCGCCGAGTAGGGCATTTAAAAGAGAACTTTTCCCTACATTTGTACGACCGATAATTGCTATTTTAATATGATTAACATCGTTTTCATCAAACTGTTTAATCATGTCATTTTGGGCAAAAATCGAGTTCTCTTCTACCTCTTCTTCATCGTCCGGATAAAAATATCCATCACACTCTTCGTTGTGTTCGTATTTTGAAAAGAATTCATCATCATCAAGCTCAGGCTCAATAACTGTAGTGTCTTCTTCTTCCGGCTCTTCCTCTTCTTCTTTGACAATATCAGAATCTGGAACTTTAGACGCTATCCACTCAAGGAGTTCTACCGTGTTTCTATTATGAGATACTGAGATACCAAGTATTGCATCTGTTCCAAACTCATAGTATTCCCAAAGTTTTTCTTTCATTTTGTCGTTGTCAATTTTATTTACGACAAGAGCAATGTCTTTACCCATATTTTGAAGTTCATAAAATAGTTTTTTATCTTCATCTTCAGGCAAACCCTTGCCGTCAACCATAAATAAGATGATGTCGGCTTTGTACGCGGCTTTGAGTGACATCTCTTTTATTTTGTCAAATAGCTCACACCCTTTGTCTAGTCCGCCGGTATCTAAAAGTTCAACATGCTTATTGATAATAATAGCATTTCGTCTTTTTACATCTCTCGTTGTTCCGGCTTGTTCTGATGTAATCGCATCTCTCTTTTTTACTAAACGGTTAAAAAGAGAGCTCTTCCCAACATTCGGACGACCAATAATGGCGATTTTTTTCATTGCTTTTGCCTTGTGATTCTAAGTAGTTGCAGTTTTGAGTACTTTAAGTCTGTTAGAAAATTTAATATTTAATGCGGAATTATATCGAAATAAGAGGTGATTGTAAGATTGTTTAAAAAAATTCCCTCTTAGAGAGAGAATTTAGTCCACCACCATCCATATATATATATTACCTGAGAGTGGATTCGTCCAGACTTCTTCTATATGGGCAGTAACAGTTGAAGATGCATCGTAACTGCTTTGCTGATCAAGATGAGTAGTTGATCTGTCGTTATTTACAACTTCTTCTTTGTTGATGCTCAGTTGAACTTTTACACCTTGCTGTAGCGAAAGTTCGTCAAGTGCTCGTGTAATCGCCAAGCTTCTTTGAGAAGAAGGCTTTTGATCATATGTTCTGCCGGCAATGCCGATAGCCCCACTTTTCCCATCTTGATTAGGGTTCATAACCCAAGATGGCTCACAATTATTATTTTTTTTTACTTCAGGCTGAGAATTACAGCCTGAAAGGAGTAATAAAAGTAAAACAAAGGAAGCTAGGAAAATTCTCATTATTCAGTCGGGAATTCTTTATCTAAACTCTCTAAAGCATTTTTAGACTGAAATTGCTGCCATAATGCATTATCATTTTTAAAGCTAGTTTTAACAGCATTTTTTACTTCGCCGTTTACTGTAGCTTCGGGAACAGTTACTAAAAGATAGAGTGCACCTGATGGAGCAGTCCAAGAATCAACAGCTTTTGAACCTTGTAAATCAACTTTTGCAATTTGCTTAGATACGGCAGTGTTCACGCTGTCTACAGTTTCCCCGTCGCCAAGACCCGTAGTACGAGTAAAAGTTTCTACTTTATCTTTTACTTGAGATTTAATTTGCTGCGCTAAGTCGGAACGACCGTTAGCCGTTGCAACTCTTCTCATATGACCAATACCTGCAGCACTCTTAGGTGCAATACCGACACCCGCATAAGCATCTTCAACCATAGGAACACAAGTCCACTGAGGAGCCAATACATTTTCTTGTTTACAGCGGAAATCTGCCTCTTCTTGTTGAGGTTGCGGTGCTGCACCACAGCCCGTGATTGTCGCAACTATTATGCCTGCTAGTGCTATTGATGAAAGAACTTTGATCATTTGATCTCCTTAATTTTAATGGTTAAATTATACTATGCTAATCTTAAATAATATTTATCAACTAAATTTTATTTTTTACCTCTAAACCCTCATCTGCTCTTGATTGATAGGCTATGCATCGAGAATTAAATTAAATTCATTGCCTTTGTTAAGTTAATTTTTCCATATCCGTAATAATCATTTCTTCCATTTATATCATAAGGAACAGTGCCTATCTTGTCGGCAGAGTTTTTCAAGATATTTTCAATCTCGATTCTGCTCAAATTTGGATTTTTTTCAAGCATTAAAGCTATAACACCGCTTACTATCGGAGCAGAAGCGGATGTCCCTGCAAAGCCGTTTGAATCGTTGTATAAAAGGTAGTTTTCATTTATGGAAGCACCACCGTCACTTCCCATAGAATCAAGAGTTGTGATGCCAAGGTAGTAGCCCCCGGGAGCAACAATATCAAGATTAATGCCAAAGTTACTATAGGCTGCTATCAAATTATATTTATTTGTTGCCCCAACTGATATGACTTCTGGTATTGCAGACTCATCATTACCCATTTCGGCACTCTCATTTCCACATGCAAAAACTATGACAGTACCTTTTGCACCTCTCCCGTTATTTGCTAGGTCAACTATCTTCGCTGTTACTGCAGGGGAGACAGCACCTGTGCCCCAACTATTACTTATTATATCTGCTCCAAACGCTTCAGCTCTGTCAAAGAGTTCTATTACATCGCTATCACTCATAAACTCTTTATATTTTAAAAATATTATATCAGCCCCGCTTGCTACGCCTTTTACCCCTTTTGAATTTGCTCTTGCACCTACAATCCCGGTTACTGCAGTTCCGTGATATTGAGTTGGGTTGTTGTTAGAGACATCTGTCGTCCCGGTTTCGAGATCATAACTCTCTATTATCGCTCCTGCTAAATCTTCGTGGTAAACATCTAATGAGTTGTCAATAACTGCTATTTTTACACCACTGCCGCTATATTGGTTAAGCAGTCCGTTTGGGTGTATATGCGCATCACTATCTATTGCGTTGAGTGTGTAAAAATCATCGTTTTTATCTAAAGACCACTGTTGATAAAAATAAGGTTCAATAGAAGGCTCACTTGCAGTTTTAGAACTATCATTCCCACATCCGGCAAGAAATAGCATAAGCATAAAAGAAAATGTTTGTTTTAACATCTTATCTCTGTTTTATAGTTTTTAGAAAATCAGGATGAGCATACTCAATATCCTCTTTTTCACTGAGTTTGTTTGTTACA
>MNYP01000084.1 GCA_001873135.1 Helicobacteraceae bacterium CG2_30_36_10 | reverse complement strand
TTGTCAGAGCACAGGTAGAAGTTCTTAGATACGCTCCGGAAATATTTGCAACACAGTAACGAACTATGCCTTTTTCTATAAAATCGGTTCTTTATGAATGGTTGCGTGAGAGCTCTCAAAGCAAAGTATTTTGGATATACTCTCGTTATAAGAGAAGAAGGAAAATCATGGCTGCAAAAGCAACAATTTGTAAGGCTCTACTCAATATTGCCAATATAGATAGATTTAGGGCAACCTGATGAAAAACGTATAAAAAAAGTGTGTGGTCGTTCAGAGAGAGTTATCATCTATACTTACCAAGAAGGAATGGGCTTCTCCTTGGTTTAAACAGTTAGAAAATTCTCTTAAACGTTTTAAAAACCTCTCTATAGTCCATTTAAAGATAGATGGAGACATAGAGTCTCTAACAAAGCGTTCAATGAATTTACAATGCAATCTGAGCGACAACGAGCTGACGCTCATTGATGGCGATAATAGCGTACTTATTACACAAGAGATATTTAAAGAGATGCAAAACTAAAAACCCAATTACAAGGATATATAAAATGGATGGGACTATTATGGTTACTTATAAAGTATTATGCGATACAGATTTAAATATAGAAATATCTCTGCAAGAGTTGCTTAAAAATGAGAATGTTTTAAAAAGTATAAAGTCAGAGTTTGCAAAAGGTTCTCGAAATATAACTTTTTCTTCAAAGACAGATGCTGTTGTAAAAATTGAGTCATTAAAAGATGTACACTCTTTTGAAGTATCAAAGGATGATTTTGCTGATTTGCTTACACTCGCTGAAGAAGATGCAAAAAATAAAAAGTTATTAAAAAAAGAGTGTGAGCGAATTGAACTGGTTGATATTGAAACTCTATAAGGGTTTTATTAGTTAAGAAATTATTTTAAAGATAATTATTTTATTTTAAGTATATTTGTTCTAAACTGTTCTAGCATGTTGTTTAATAAACGAAAGTCGAAAATCACAATTATTCAGTAATACGGCGCAAAGCATGAGTGAAGTGTCAGAACACATTATATATAGACAATTGGCACTTTTTGAAAAAGTTGATCTGGCTTATGCAGCTGGAGTTAGCAAAGAAAGTGTTCTAAAAGCACGTTTTTATATATTGCTGACACTAAAACACATTCCCTTCCTTCACTGTAAATAAATCTTTCTTTACACATAGCAATCAGACTAACAAATGTAACCAAAAAGTAAATACATTACTTTTATGGTGTAATTTACCTAGTAAACTTTCTTAAAAATATAAACTTAATAAAATTTTAATACTTATAGTTATATACTTTTTCTTTATGAATAAAAAAATATATTCATAAGATATTTTTACACAAGGGATTCTTTATGAGAAACGATTTACCAAAAAAATTTGCCTATTTAGTGGGCTTGTCGCTAATGTGCGCTACAGCAGCGCAAGCTACACCTGCCTTTGCTAGACAGATGGGTATGGATTGTATGTCATGCCATTATCAAAACATACCAAAATTAAACTCATTCGGTAGAGAGTTTAAAATGTCAGGTTTTACAATGACAGGTGGTCAGAAGGAACTAACGAGCGATACTGCCGGAGGACTTAGTCTCCCTAGTACACTCAATATGGCGATAGTCTTAAAGGCGCGTGTACATGTTGATGACAAGACAGAAAATACAGCAAATGGCACAACAGCAAAAACAGAAATTTTTGATGAATCTGCTTTTATCTTAGGCGGTAAAATAGCAGACAATGTAGGTACATCTTTCGAAGTTGGACCTGGTGGCGTCTTTAGCGGTAAAGTGATTTTTACGACAGAAGCCCTTGGTGGAAGAGTCGGTGCATCATATTCTACGACAGATGCTCTAGGAGCGTTTGCGGGAACTGAGACATATACTACGGGACTTTACAGACCGGTTCGTCAGTTTGAAAATCGCAAAAAAACAAACATCTTACAAAACTTAGGTATCGGAGCTGGAGAAGCCACTGTAGTGCAGGCTTACACTAACATAAACGGTCTTTACGCAACGGTTGGTGCATACGCTCCGACTCATGCAGGAAGTGCTAGAACAGATCTTGACGGTTTTAAACTTATGGCAAGAGCTGCCTATGAGTTTAGTGTTGCAAATACGACTATGATGCTTGGTGGCTACTACATTGGTGGAGATGTAAATAAAAATCTTTATGCTTACAGTGGTGATGCTCTTTATGGCATTGCTGATGTAGATGCTTTAGACAGAACGGCTTACGGTATTGACTTTCAGTTAGAAAACACAGTTGCTAATATGCCGTTAATGGTAACAGCTGCTTATGTTTTGAAAAATGACTACACTAGTGGTTTTAAAGCAGCTTCAGCCGGTTTTAATGATGCCCATGTCTATGTAGAAATTCCGGGAAACACAACTGGTACTGAACAAGACATAACCGGTTTCAGTATAGATGCACAACTTAACTTTACAGACCAGTATGGTGTTAAAGCAGCTTTCTTAAATCACAATGATAATAATGTAGATATTAATGACTACAACGTCTACTCTGCAGGTTTAGAGTATAACATGAGACAAAACGTCCGTTTTGTTCTAGAGTACTCTTACACTTCGAGCGATCGTGATGATAAAGCTGACGGTACTTCGTACTCCGGAGGCGATCTCCTCTTGATGGCAATGACTTCATTTTAATGATATAGACTCTACAACTAACTGCTTCGTAGCAGTTAGTTTCGAAAAACTCTTTTTACTCTCAAAAAAAAGTTACATATTTTAATGATTTTTAAAGTTTCTTATGATAAAATCTTGTCGAAATAAATGTAAACCACTAGACATTTATACATTGGGGATTCGCCAAGCGGTAAGGCACTAGCTTTTGGTGCTAGCATTCACAGGTTCGAATCCTGTATCCCCATCCACAAAAAAGGTTTTATATTGGAAGATTCAGTAGACCCGTTAACACTTACGATTAGAACACTGCTTCTTTTGACAATCATTGGAGTATTTATATTTACATTAACAAGAAAAAAAGACAAAAAATAAACCACTTAACCCAATCATTTACCTCTCTATTTTAGTTCTAAATCTATTCTCACAGTTTTATTATATTTTATCATAGCGGCTTTAAACAAGAGTTAAACATCTATATATTTTGGCATTAAACTTTTTATTTTTCTATAAATTTTTTCAAAATCTGTAGAGTAGACACGAGTGTCTGCAATGGCGGTTATAAAGTTGGTATCACGTTCCCAGCGCGGAACTAAATGCATGTGTATATGTTCTGCTATCCCTGCTCCGCCGGCTCTGCCAAGGTTCATACCGATGTTTACACCCTGAGCATTGAACCCCTCTTTTAAAAGTCTCACACACTTTTGAGCCAACGAACTCATATGTAACCAAACTGCACTATCAAGCGCTTCGAGTTTGTCGGTATGTGAGTGTGGAATTATCATAAAATGCCCCGGGGTATATGGAAATTTATTCATCACAATAAAGCAGTGTTCATCTCTGTAGAGAACATGCAACTCTTCATCCTCTTTTTCATGCGTGCTTATATGGCAAAAAACACAGCCCACGATTTTTTTGCTTGTAATATACTCATCTCGCCACGGAGCGTATAAAATATCTTTCATTGTGCTATCTCCTTTTTTTATTTCCACATGCCAAGCTGTTCTATAAAAACGCAAACACTAAATCTGGAAAAAGTATAACCAATCCTAACCCTAAAAGCTGTAAAAGTATAAATGGGAAAACACCTTTATATATCTCTATAGTTTTTATTTTATCTCCCGCTGCACCTTTTAAGAAAAAGAGCGCCAAACCAAAGGGGGGTGTTAAAAACGAGGCTTGAAGATTCAGAGCGATGAGCACGGCAAACCAGACTGGGTCTATACCAAAGGCATGCATAATCGGTACTAAAATCGGCACGATAATAAAACTTATCTCTAAAAAATCTATAAAAAATCCGAGTATAAAAATGCCTAACATGCTAAGAGCTATAAAAACCCAAACATCGCCTATATCTTCACTGAAAAATTCCAAAATAATATCTGAACCGCCCAGTTCGTTAAAGACAAGCGAAAAAGCAGTCGCACCGATAAGAATCATAAAAATCATACCGCTGAGTTTTACTGTTTGTAAAGAGGCGTATTTTATCATCTCATAAGACAAAGAGCTGTTAAATGCCGATAGAACTAGCCCGCCTACCACGCCAAAAGCGGCAGATTCTGTAGGCGATGCGACTCCTGCAAATATACTTCCAAGCACTGTAAGCATTAAAAGAAGCGGTGGGACTATAGAAAAAAGTATCTCTTTGAGAGAGATATTTTTAACATTTTTTGCTACCGGGGCAACGTGAGGATTAAAATACGCACGTATCAAAATATATGCTATATACAAACCGACTAAAACAAGCCCCGGCAGAACTGCTGCCTTAAACAAATCGCCGACACTCACACTCATAACATCGCCTAAAACAATAAGTATGATAGAGGGAGGAATAATCTGACCCAAGGTTCCGCTCGCAGCGATGGTTCCGCCCGCCAAGCCTTTGTCGTAACCGGCACTTAACATAAGTGGCAAAGCTATAACACTCATCATAACAACTGAAGCGGAGACTATTCCTGTTGAAGCCGCTAAAAGTGCCCCGACTAACACAACACTCACAGCCAAACCACCTCTGGTTGAGCGAAAAAGTGCGCTCATTGAGACTAAAAGCTTTTCTGCCATGTGTGATTTTTCTAAAATGAGTCCCATTGCTATAAATAAAGGAACTGCCATAAGTGTTGTGTTGGACATAATACCGTAGATGCGAAAGGGCAAAATCGAGAAAACATCAAAGCCCACATGAGGAATAAGAAAGGCAAATATAATAGCTACTCCGCCAAAGGCAAAGGCGACAGGAATGCCTACTAAAAGCAAAGCCAAGGCAAGAACAAACATAAACAGAGCAATCATAATGATTTGCACATGCCAAGATTTGTTTTGACATCTCTAAGTGCTTGAAGCGACAAAAATACAAAAGCAAGAGGCAGAAGCGACTTCACTATAAACCTATACTCAAGCCCTCCTGGGTTTGAAGATGCCTCATTTTGAGTAAAACTCAAATCAACAAAATCTATGCCTATATATATTATCAAAAAAGAAAAAGGGAGTATAAAAAAGAGTGAAGCAATTATGTTTATAAAAGCTTTTGTTTTAGGACTAAAAGAGGCATAAAAAATATCAACCCGAACATGCGCATCTTCTCTCATAGCATAAGCGATTCCAAACAAAATCACAACATCAAAAAGATGCCACTCTAACTCCTGAAGCGCGGTTGAACCCTCAGAAAACAAGTACCGCGCAGTCGCATCATAAACGACTAAAAGAACTAAGAGGGCTAATATAAAAGCTGTAAAGTTTCCCAGATATTTTATGATTTTGTCTAGCATCATTTTACGCTCACTGTATTCTTAATAAAACTTTTATTTTTTTCATAATCTAACCATAATATAATCATAAACATGTTAAAATACCACCAATTTATGTAGGGGATTAACTTATGAAGAAAACTATTGCAAATACTAATAAATATTTTTCTAGTGCTAAAAAGCAAGAAAATATGATTATTAATTCTGTTTATACTTCTGCTAAAGTTGAAGGTTCTAAAACTACAAAAAAAGAACTTAAAGAACATTATAAACTTATTCATTCATAATCTCCTCTTCGATTTTCATCTTTAATAACTCTTTCATAGGCTCATAATTACACTCATACCCAGAATGAACCTTTTGTATATAATTATCCTCTTTTTTCAGTTTTAATCCTATCATTGGAAAAGCATTTTTTGCTAAAATAATATCGCATATAAGCCGACTTATTCTTCCATTGCCTTCACGAAAAGGATGTATAAATAAAAAATCACTTATGAGTTTAGACAAGTCTTGCGTAATAGCATCAACATCTTTGTAAGTTCTTTTAGTAACTTCTTTCATGAGTTGATTTAACTCTGGAATAGCCTGTAAAAAGTCAAGTCTCCAAGTCCAAGCTTCAACATCGTTGCCTTTACTCATTTCGACACTTCTAAGTTCACCTGCAAATGGATAGATAAATCCAAAAACTTCTTTGTGCCACTTTTTAACAGTGTTAAATCCAAATGATTTCGATATATCGAAATTTTCAACTAAATAACTGTATAACTCAAGTAGTTTTAAATCTTCCTGCTTTTGTATAAGGTCATTATCTGTAGATTTGAGATAATTTATACAAACACCATTTTTAGTAATTATTTTTTGTATATTATTTGATTCCCACTCTTTCCATGGATTGATTATAATACTTTCATCACTAATACTTTCAACCTCTTTTGGATATTTTTTCAGTATATTTAAAGGTGGCTTTTTCTCTTGAAAGAATCTAAAATCAGTTTCATACCAATAACTATATTTTTGATTTTGTTCGCATTTAAATGCATATAAAAGATATTTAGTTTTTGTCATACTTTTCAACCATAGCTATCTCTTCGCTATTTAAATCATATAAAGCATAAACTTTCTTATCTATCAGACACTCTAATTTAGATGTATTTTTAGCATTTTTTTTAAGTTCCACAATCCTATCAACTATTTTCACAAACTCATTTTGAATCTCTTTTTCTACTTTTAGAATGTAGAGTTTTCTTATATTTTTTGGTTTTACCTGAGCAAAAGCTCTACCATCTTCACCCGTGTAATTTTTATATATGCAAGTAGTGAGTTTAGAGTTTAAAATAGCAATTGCAAATTTGTACTCTATATCAAATTGAGCATCTATTTTAAATATCAAAGTGCTATCTAAAGAAAAATATCCATTTTCATCAAATGTGGCTATAACACTATCCGCTGTCTGTCTTAAAAGTATTTTATCTTCTGCAAATAGCTCTATATACCTTTGTCTATTAAGTGATGACCATGGTAAAATACCTTGTTTTGATTCACTTCTTTGCATAAGTTTATCCTTAAAAGGCTCTAAGTAGTTTAATATATTTGGATATTTAAATATTTTTGTATCTCTCGTGCTATAAATCACTTTATGATTAGTATAATTTATTTCATACTTATTAATCTCTCTGCCAACTAAAACTTTATGTAAAATATCTTTTTCTAGTTTATTCTCATCTATAAAGTCATGACTAACTCTAAAAATTTTATCTCCACCTGTTGAGATGCCACTTGCAACTTCTGAGGCAATATCATCTATAAGGTATGATTTTTCTTTTACTTTTTCTATTAAACTTACTGTTGTCGGATTAACACCAAAAGTATATGACGGCACTTTTAAGAGTGATTCTTTATCATAGTAATGGGTGATTAAAGACTCAAACTCTTTTTGCTTTTCTTGTGAATCTCTTATGTCACTATATCTAAAACTATAATTGTCTTTCGTTTTTATATTTTGATATTCAACTATACATGTAGGCACATTTACATCTTCAAATATATTGTCTCCAAGATTTATGGCTTCGAGTAAAGTGTACTGTTTAAATAATAGTTCTCTTGTTTTTTCATACTCATTTTGGTATAAAAGATTATTTGGCACGATAAAAGACAATACACCTTTATTGGTTAAAAGAGTAGATGACATTGAAATAAAATAATTAAAGGTATCAATAGTACGCATGTGAACATTTTCATATTTGTCTTTATAGAACTCTTTTGTTTTTTCATCCAAACTAGCACCATAAGGCGGATTTCCAATAACTATATCAAATCCGACATAATCCCCCTCTTCATTTAAAACCTCTGGGAATTCAAAACGCCATTCAAAAGAGTTTGCATAAATTTTAGCATCTTCAAAATCTTTTATGATTTCATATTTTTTGAGTATATTTTTTAACTCTTTTTCTTGTTTAGCCTTATTCTCTTTTTTTTCTTTTGCCAAAAGTTTTATTTCATCACCAAAAAGAGAGCTATCAGATGGATTATACTCTTTACCGAATCTTGCATACAAAAGACAATAACTCTGCTTTGCATAGCCGATAACTAAATCATCATTTAAACCTTTAAAACCATACCGTTCTATGTAGCCTTTTGCTTTATCACCATTGAGCAACTTTTTAAGTTCATTTATCTGCGGTGAACCATCCTGTAATTTTTGAGAAAAGCTTCGTTTTATCTCATCTATTTTTGAAACAACTTCTTTTTTTATATCTTTATCATTGGTCTCTTTGTACCACTTTACATATTTTTTATATTCATCTAATTTGTCTTTTAAAATTTTATTTTTAGTGTCACTATCTAGTAATGGGTATTTACTAATGAGTGAGTTTCCACATTTTATATTGATATCTATATTTGGAAGTGTGACTAGTTCATTGTTTTCATCATAATAGCTGTCTTTTAAAAGTTCTATCCAAAGTCTAAGCTGTGTTATTTTTACTGAGTTTATATTTATATCTACGCCGAAGAGTTGATTTTCTATGATGTGAAGTTTTTCATTAAATATTGTTTTTTGTATTCTCAATACATCATTCGATACTTTAAAACCTTCATTGATTTTATAATTAAAAAACTCACCATCTTCATCTAAAATATATATTTCATCATCTTCAGCAATTAGTTTTATATTTTTTAATCTTTTTCCATTTTCATCAATCAGCATGCCAAGTTCAGATTTTATAGATAAAAGCTCATTTAAACCAGAGACTAAAAAATGTCCACTACCTACTGCAGGGTCACATATTGTTACCGAATTCAGTAATTCATTTGCTTTATTTAAATCATAATTTTTATTATAAATATCATCTATCGTTTTAC
>MNYP01000012.1 GCA_001873135.1 Helicobacteraceae bacterium CG2_30_36_10 | reverse complement strand
TGTTTTCGAATTTTTGGGTTTGCCATATTTTCACCTCTGAGCATCCTGATAAATACTTCATCAAAATTAATTGTATTATTTTGGTCTACTTCATAAGCAGAAAAACCATAAAGCATAGGGGTTTTTTTATCTATTTTATAGAATGCTTGTGATGCGTTTATGTATCTTTTAGTATCATTTGCAAAAACCTTCGTGTTTGCTTTTTGTAAGTCAATACTGTTATCTTTGCTCCACAAAACCATACAGCCGATATCGTCAAAATACTCAACCTTATCATTTTTGTCTAGTGTTGATGTGTGAATCTTTGATTTTGGCAGTTCCATTTTACACTGAGGACAGATTTTTAAATCTTTTTTCTCATTTTGTGCACTGCAGGCCGTCAGTATCATGAGGAGCAATAATTTTAAAGTAAGTGCACCTAACTTAAATTTTTTCATCTGAGACCACTTTCCCAAGATCCATATAAATCTGTCTAGTAACTAAATCTTTTACCTCTTCAAGACGATGCGTCACGAATAACAAAACCTTTTCATCCTCATTTTGTTTAAGCAGTCTGTAAAAATCATCTCTGGCTTTTGGGTCAAGATTTGCCGTCGGTTCATCATAAATGATGATGCCACTCTTCTTAGCCAAAGAGATTGCGATAAGCATCTTTTGTTTCATCCCACCGCTTAATTTAAAAAAAGACTTATTCATATTTGCTTTTATATCAAGTTTCATCTCGTTTGCATAGTGCAGTATTAAATCCCGCTCAACATTCGCTCCTACACTAATATACTGCATCAGTTCGTCAAGATTTAGTTTTATCGGAGGTGGAAGCTGAGGAACAAAACTAATGTTTTGCAAGACTTCAACTCGATTTTTAATGGGACTTAGACCATTTATAAGCACTTCGCCGCCATTTGGGTGATAGTAACCAAGAATGGAGCGGATGAGGGTAGTCTTACCGGCTCCGTTTGCACCCATTAAGGCGATGGATTCATTTTTATGAAACTCACAACTTATATTGTCTAAAGATATATGTGAGCCAAATTTTTTAGTTAATTGTGAAATTTTTATCATTTTTTATACCAAACTTTTTAATCTAAAGTCGAAGTTGAGGGCATCGGTATGGCAAATGTCAACGCATCTACCGCAAAGAGTACAATCAGCACCTGTGATATACTCTTTTGTAATTCCTTTTTCTTCTCTTTGTTTATCGTACTTTGCTTTAACTATTTCTAAAACCTGATTTTCAAAACATACATCATGACAAACCATACAGTGGTCGCAGCTGTTGTTCCACTCAACGCGCAGAGCAGAAACTTTTCCGAGGTATCCATACGTTGTTCCAATAGGACAAATATAGGTACACCATGCGCGACGTGAAAAAAAAACCTCCATAGCAAAGACAACAACAACCCAAATAAGGGCAACACTCCATCCATAAACTATAGCTCTGCTCATAATTCCAACAACATTAAATGTCTCAAATACTAAAAAGCCACTCGTTAAGGACAAAAGTAAAAACATTGCCCAAAAAATATGTCTTACTCTGTGATCAAACTTTCTGCTTTTAATAATCTTTTTTGAAACAAGTGTGTCGTGCCATTTTTCGCCTATTTCACTCAGTATTCCATAAGGACATGCCCAAGCGCAGTAACTTCTGCCACCGACTAACACATACACGATGATAATAGTTGAAGTCCCGATAATAATATTGATTGGCATGTGGAAAGTCGCAAAAAACATCTGCATTGTCATAAAAGGGTCAATCAAGTGAAATCCTAAAAATCTTGAACCGCTGAAAGTGCCCTCTAATAATTGCAAATCTATAAAAAATGATAAGAAAAATAAGAGATGTACGCTGATTACCAAAATCCATCTTTTCATTCTGTAACTAAATTTACTTTTTCCATCTTTGGTAGTAGTGAAAAATGTCGAGAAAAAAGTTGATTTTTTAATTGTTTCTCGATTATTATACTTATCCATTTAAAACTCCATAAATTAACGCAAAACTATCTATCTTGCAGTGCTTTTGCACGAGCAGGAAACTCCCCGATTTCATCGGCGAGAACTTTAAGTTCTTCCTCACTCAAGTTGAGAAGTAAGCCCCTCATGACCATGTTCTCTTTTCTGCCGGATTTAAATTCTATGAGACTTTTGTATATCTCTTGTGAAGTTTGTCCTATGAGCTTAGGTCCCATCATAGCTTTAGCGTTTTGAAAACCTGAACCATTTACGCCATGACAAGAAGAACATTTGCTTTTATAGTTTTGTGAAACTTTAAATGCTCCTGCATTTCCAGATTTGTCTCTGAGTGCCCTGAGTGCCTCATCTTCTTTTTCTCTGTCAGATTTTTCATGCGGTACTGCTTGTGCTGAATTTTGTTCAACAGATCCACCTATATTTGCAATTACTTTACCTTGTTCACCACCTTGGTAAGCGCCACCTTTAGAAGCCGTCCAAGCCATGAGCCCCAGTATCAGTATTGTCAAAATGCCTACAATAATATTTTTCACTATTTATTCCTCATTTTCTCTATCTCTTCATTAAAGATATATATCTCTTGCGCTAACTCTTTAATCTCTTCATTGCTCATCATTTTAATGAGATCACTCATGAGTGGATTCGATTTTTTACCGCTTTTAAAGTCAGCGATTTTGTCATATATATACTCTGCGTTTTTGCCAAGAAGCGAGGGCCCGATGATTCCATTTGCATAGTCATTGTGACAAGCCGAACATTTAACTATAAATTTTTTACTCATTCTTTTTACCAGAAGAGAAACCTTCACTTCTTCATAAGGACTTCGCACGTGGATATTAGCATCAACAACTGACCTTGGTTTGACTCTAACCGAGGCATCTTCATTTGCAGGCATGCTCTCCTGGCTATATTCACTTTTTATATTGTAATCATAATAATATGACTTGCTCTGATTTGCATCATATATTTTTTCTTGAACTTTTATCTCCTTGGCATTTTTATTTTGAACTACTTCAATTTGAGAGGCGCTTACCGAAATATTCTTGTCACTTTTTTCTTCTTTGCTCTGATCACTACATGCACTAAAAGAAAACATCACAGAGAAGCTTGAGGCTAGAAGAAGCGTCTTAATTATTTTTGAGTTTTTAAATTTCATGTTTTTTCCTTAGTTTTTATTTGCGTAGTATTGTTCATACGTAACTCTTGGTTTAATAACTATAGACGGTATAGTGGTCGGACAGACATCTTGACATGCCCCACAGCCTATACAGCCATCGTAAATTTCAGGACGTTTTCCACCTTTTGCATCCGGAACCATACTAATAGCACTTGTCGAGTTTGGAATTGGGCACATATCTGCACATAAGGTGCACTGTTTTCCTTCAAAGGAATCAAATTTTTCAAGCAGTTTAATTTCTGATTCTGTAACATTTCTTACAGAATTAGTAAATTCACGCATTTTATTGTTATAGCCTATCGGAATATTTGTTTTACTGATACCTAAACAAGTATCTGGAAATTCTAAAACGGCTATTCCCATATGTATATCTTCGGGTTTTTCAGTATGATGGTCTAGGGCACCGCTAGGACATGCAAGAACACAAGGAACTGCTTTACATGCATAACAAGCTCTTTCATTAGCATCAATATATGGGGTGCCTACACCATAACCTTTGTCAAAATCTGCTAATTTTATGGAGTGGTATGGACAAACTTGAACACATTGACCGCACTTAATACAAAGAGCTAAAAAAAGCTCTTCAGAGCGTGCGCCTGGTGGTCTGAGTCTGTTTTCTGAATGCAAAGGAAATTGTGAAAACACTACTCCTCCGCTGACAACGAGCCCTAAAATCCCAAGTGTAGAATATTTGATAAACTCTCTTCTGTCTGTTTGTACTTTTTGCATATCTATCCCTCTATCTTAACTATAGGTTTTTCATCTTCAAGTAGAAATATCGGTTTTGTAAATGGAGCCAATTTTGCTAAAAAATTCAATAATGAGATAACTGGAGAACCATAAAAAAACTTAACATCAGGGTTGTATATCCATAGTTGGTCTGCATATTGATAGACCCTATGAGGTGTATCTCCTATATTGTCACCATTCCTGTCAAAACCTGCATAGTTGTCCCAGTAGTTACCAACTATCTCATTTTCATTCGTCTTACTTCCTCTGCTGTCATTTACAATATCTTCGATATTTCCTAAAAGCTTATTCTCTTTTATGATGTTGTTCTCACTTAGGGAGTGAAAGTGTATTGCTTCTGAGTTATATAAGATTTTATTTGCAATAATCCAATTGTGAGTATCGGGTTCAAAGGGAGATCTGTCTATGTAGAGACCTTGGGCACAGTAGAGTATTATATTGTCTTTGAGTGTAAAGTTAGAGACATCTTTTAAGCCTATTCCCATCCCTGTTGCACCAAGAGAACTTTGCACAGTATTTCCAATGGCAATCGTATCTTGAGAATACATGAAAAATATTCCAACAGAGTTAAATTTATAGCTATTATTTTTGACAATATTTTTACCGGCATACATAAAATGTAAAGAGTATCTGCTGTGTTCACCACTATTTTCTAATATCTGGTTTCCATGAGAATACCATACGACCATATCTCGAGATTTTACAAGAGAATTTTTTTGTATGATATTGTCATTGCTGTACCAAAGTCGTAATCCATCGCCTCTCATACCTAAATCTAACTCTTTTGAAGTGATTGTATTTTTTGAGATGATAGAGTTGTTAATCATTTGCATATCTATACCAAAAAGACAATCATCAATAACACAGTTACTAACCTCGCATTGACTTCCATTTTGCATAGAGATTGCAGCACTTAACACTTCATGTCTATCGCCACTGCCTGTTATTCTTAAGTTTTTTAGCGTGATGTAAGAACCGGTTGTTGTGATAACTGTTCCTTTTCCCTCTGCGTCTATAACTACGCCATCTTCCTTTCCTATAATCGTAAGAGGCTTATTAATTACTATATTACCTTTATATATACCCGCAGGCAGTCTTAAAATCGAACCTGACGGAGCATTGTCAATTGCATCTTGAAGTATATTGGCACTCACTAAGCTAGAGAAAAAAAAGTAAATAAAAAGACAAATTTTATACATTTTAAACCTTATTTATATTAAGCTTGAAGTTCTTTCATCGCTTTTTGCTTTGCAAAGAATGCCAATATACTGAGTAAACTGATGGCTACTATCATATAAAAACCAATCGAAGGATAGGAGTGTGTAACAAATTGAGCGATTTTTCCATCACCAAAAACTGTAGGCATAAATGGCTTTATTTTAAACGCTCCCCAGTCATGAAGGTTGTGTCCAAACCAATAGAGCCAGTAGGAGTAGTCGGCTATAAACAAAATAGGTAATGAGGCTGGAATGAGCATAATATAATTTAAAAATTTATTATTATAAGCCATGAAATAGCTGACTCCAAGAGACAAAAGTAAAAGTGCATAAATTCCAATTTCTCTCTCAAGCGTTCCACCAACCCACATAGGGTCCATTCCAACATAGTGGTTAATAGTGTTCATTTCATGCACTTCACCACTATAACCGTCAAAATGAAAATATACAGGAATTCCTTCCGGAAAAGCTTCTTTTGGATAGTTTGGAGCTTCAAGAGAAACAGCCCAAATTGGCAATGAGGCGACACCTATTTCTGCTTGAGTTTCTATCATCTTCTCTAAATCATTGTGTGCATTTTTATCTGTTGTGACACTTTTGTATCTGCCTAAATTATATAAATTCCAAATTGTTTTACTAAAAGACGATATTTCATCTTTTTTTTCATCATGAATATTATTTAAAACGCCGTGAAAAGCTAGCATAGGAAAGGTAAAAGAGAGGGTCAATATAATTAAAACTAAAGCGGAAAAAACTCTAGCTTTTAGTAAACTTGGGTGCATATAAGTTCCTTTTGGAAAATTTTAGATTCAATTTTTTTATGAACTTTCAATCTAAAATTCAATAATGTATGTATAAAATCAGTCACGTCCCCTATTGTACTTGAATTCTTTTGCTCACTACCATGACATATGTCAAGAAAAGAGCGTTACGACTCTTTTCTTGCATAAAAATTGCAGATTTATCTATGCCTAGAATAAATTCGCATTATCATCAATCCATTTTAGGTACTCTACAATCTCTGTAACTTCTTTCTCGCTCATATGCTGGTTAGGCATTTTAAGATTAAAGTAATCAATCATACTTTTTACGTAAGCATCATTGTACATTTTTTCTGGATTCATAATGAAGTCTTTAACCCATTTTTCACCATTTTCATGTCTTAGTAAAACACCTGTAAGGTCTGGTCCAGATGATACTTTACCGATAACGTGACACCCAGAACATCCACCCTCTCCAAATGCTTTCTCTCCGGCTTGAACAGTAGCAGATTGTTTGGTTGCTACAAGTCTCACTAGTGCGTCTTTTGCTCTAATACCAACATCGGCAGTTTTAACCATGAGCTGCCAAATCATATTTTCGAAAAGAATCGCTTTTTCTAGATCGCCTGCTTTTACAGCTTCGTCAGCTAGCTTTTTCTGTGCAGGAATTTGTCCATATTGGTCAAACGCATCTGTTACAAGGTCAGCAACTACTTTATGTTTTTCGAATTTATTCTCTTTTAAGAATGCAACAACACTTTGAATAACTTCATCCGTTGCAGCGTTGACGGCAACAGTTTTGTCATACTCAGCTTTGAGTTCTTGAGGAGTCATAGTTTTCATTTTAAGTTTTTGCGCACTAACATATTTTTTATTAGGGTCTTTAACCATCAAATAACCCATCATCTCTAGATGAAGTGCTGAACAAAATTCTGTACAATAGTAAGGAAAAACACCTTCGATATCTGCAGTAAATTTAATACTCGAAGTTTCACCAGGCTCAAGTGACGTATGCACATCATAATGGTCAACTGTAAAACCATGTGTCTCATCTTGAGCACGCTCTAGATTAGTGAGGTACATAGTAACTTCATCACCTTTATTCACTGTGATTCTTTCAGGGTTGATATGAGATCTAACCATTGTTGCATATATAAAAACTTTATTGCCTTTTCTGACAATTTTTTCTTGTCCAGCAAGAGTTTTGCCGATATGTTGCTTTCCTGTTTTAGAGTTTGTTCCCATTTCATATCTTACTGCTGGGTGAAGTTTACTAGCTCTAATAGCAACTGCTTGGTGAGGCTCACCTAAAGGAATCGGCATATCATAAAGAAGATCCATAGTTTTGCCACTAATGTCAATCAGCTGGTGATTTTGCGGGTGAAGTGGACCAACACTTTGAAATCTATCAATCGCAAGCTTATTGAGAGAAATGATATATTTACCTTGAGGGTCAGCAGATTTTCCTTCCATTCCACAAAGGTGTCCAACGTTATAATGAACATTTTCTTTGTCTAAAACTTTTAAATCTTTATAGTTCCATTTAACAATCTGTGAATCAACATAAAGAGAAGTGTAAATTTCACCGTCTACATTTGAATACTGATTGTGTAATGGCCCTAGACCTAATTCAACTTGCCCATGCAATGATGATTTCATATCTAAAATAGGAATGCCATATGGGTCTTTGCTAACATATTTTTTGGCATCAATAAGACTTTTGATTTTACTCCACTTATAAACAGAAGCGTGTGTATCTAATTTTCCGCATACCGTGATATATTCGCCGGTTGGAGAAACATCAACACCGTGAGGTGATTTAGGCTCCGGAATCAAAAACAGTGCGTTGTTTGCAACAGCCACTTCTATAGGAATAATTTTGTGACCATTGACAATTTTTACGTTTTTCTTGTCTTTAGCTACTTCAGCTAGCTTTTTCCAGTTATATATATGTAAAAAGTCAGTGTCATTTCTACTCATGCCTGCTTCATTCGGTGGCATACCAACTTCTATTCCACCTGTGTACATTTCAGTGTTAAATGAATTTGTGAAAGCCCAGCCATCAGAGACACCTTTTCCTGCATCACTTAAATCCTGCATATAAGGAGGCATCTCAATTGTAAAAGAAGCTTTTTCATCAATTCTGCCTATTTTTGAGTCAAATTTCCATAAAGTTGCACCACCACGATACGTCTCTTTGTACTCTTCAATCGGATGATAATTATTATCAAAAGGTGCAGCATACTGACAAGATTCGATAATATAATCAGAGTTTTGTGTAAAAAAAGCACCACCATGCTCTGATTTAAAAATTGGGTTAACCACTATTTGTTTGGTCTCAAAATCATGCAAATCAATTATGGCAACACGAGGGTTTGCCTTATCGTTAATAGCCAACCATTTACCATCATATTTTCCATCTTGTTCAGAAAGAGCAGGGTGGTGTGTATCTCCCCAATTTATTTCTCTACCTCTAATGTTACCTTGACGAAGTACCGCCAATGAATCTTGGTCAAATCCATAACCCTGCCAAGGCTCAGGCGTAAATACGGCGATGTATTTTAATATTTTCATAGACGGAACGCCATAAACAATTATTTGTCCAGATTGTCCACCAGAGCTAAATACAACAAACTCATCTCTTCCACCCGTAGGCAAATAAGTTTTCGCAGCACGAATGACATCGTTTTCCGTCAAACCTCTTGCTTCCATTATCTTTTTTAGTTCACCACCATCAGCAACCGCAATCGAAGCAGCAAGTGAAGTACCTAAAATAATTGAAGCAAGCTTATTGAATGTTTCTCTCATAACCTTCTCCTTAATCTTTCCTTTGAATATACGATGCTAAGAAATAGTAGTATATACTCAAGTGAAGTGTAATAATAATACTTTAGCACTGATATAATTTGACTAAGGTCAAATTATTGAATTAAGAGAATTAATTTAAATATTTTTTAATATTTAATTTTTTTTTGATTGAAGTGGGAAATTAAATTTTCTAAGTTAATTTTTAAATTTTTAAGATTGCGGGCAGAGGATGATAACTCTTCTAA
>MNYP01000063.1 GCA_001873135.1 Helicobacteraceae bacterium CG2_30_36_10 | reverse complement strand
AAACACTCTTGATGTGATGGCAACTGATGAAACTCCAACTTTGGTTCTTTTGCGATATAGCACACACCTCTAATATCTGAATAGTCCCTTTTTTCATCTATAGCTTTTGTGAGTTGCTCGAGGGCTATTTCGCCCATTCCGTAAATGAGCACATCCGCTTTTGAGTCAAACAAAATCGGTTTTCTAAGCTTGTCCGACCAATAATCATAATGCGTTACCCGCCTGAGCGAAGCTTCAATACCGCCTAAAACTAGAGGAACAGTATCTTTAAAATGGCGTCGTATGAGGTTGCAGTAAACACTCAGTGCGCGGTCTGGTCTTTTGTCGTTTTTTCCACCGGGAGTGTAGTCGTCAGAGTTTCTAAACTTTTTTGTGGCTGTATAGTTGCTCACCATACTGTCAACACTTCCACCGCTCACGCCCCAGTAGAGCCTTGGCTCGCCTAAGCGCATAATGTCTTCACCGCTATTAATGTCCGGCTGACCTATCATGCCTACTTTGTAGCCAAGACGCTCAAGCATACGAGAGACCATTGCCACGCCGATAAAGGGCGAATCTATGTACGCATCGCCGCTGACTAGAATAATGTCACAAAAGTCCCACCCTTTTGCATCCATCTCCGCTCTAGTTGTCGGCAGGAAATCTTTTTCACTAAAGGTAAGTGTATCGTTTTTTGCTTGCTGACTTTTGTTTCTTCTACTCAATATTTAACCCTCTTGGCTGCCGGATATGTCAGACTTTACTTTTTATATGTATAATAATACTAAATCAATTTAAAATAAGAGGTTACAAATGATATACCCTTATGAAAACTTAGAAAACTTTACACTTCCAAGCTTACTTGAGAGATCTATAGAACTTTATGCGAATGAGGACTCTTTTGGCAATGTCGGTCAAAGTGCCATGAAGTACTCTGAGTTTAATGAGAAAGTTCATCAGATGATAGAACTACTGCAAAACAATGGCATAACAAAAGGCGATAAAGTAATTTTACTCAGTGAAAATATGCCAAACTGGGGTATTGCCTACTTTGGAGTTACCTATTTTGGCGGCGTTATAGTTCCCGTTCTCCCCGACTTTCACCCATCAGATGTTCATCATATTATAAGACACTCAGAAGCAAAAGCTGTATTTGTTTCAGAAAAATATATATCTACCATAGAAGACTGCGAAGAAAACAACATTAAATTTGTCATAAAATTAGACACTTTAGAGATAATAGACGAGTTCACAAATCATAGTTACATTGCTAAACTGGCACAAAAAATCTCAAAGTCGCACAAGAGTATTACAAAGCCAAATGAAGATGATTTAGCAGCCATTATTTACACTTCAGGAACGACGGGACACTCCAAAGGTGTTATGCTCTCTCACAAAAATCTCGTAACAAATGCGCTCTCTTCTCACTCTAAAGCAACCATACTCAGAAGTGACGTATTTTTATCTATTCTTCCTCTGGCACACACTTTTGAGTGTACGATTGGACTCATAGTTCCACTGCTTCACGGCAGTAGTGTTTACTATATAGACAAAGCGCCGACACCGAGTGTACTTTTAAAAGCCTTTGAAGTTGTGAAGCCTACTTTTATTTTAAGTGTTCCGCTTATTATAGAAAAAATATATAAAAATAAAGTCTTAGCAAAAATAAACAGCTCATTGATAACTAAATATCTTTACAAAATTGAATTTTTCAGGAAAAAATTAAATGCTATTGCCGGTAAAAAACTTTTAGAGACATTTGGAGGAAGACTAAGATTTTTCGGTATCGGCGGTGCTGCCCTCTCCCCATTTGTAGAACAGTTTTTAATGGAAGCAAAATTTCCCTATATCATCGGCTACGGACTCACTGAAACTGCGCCTCTCATCGCCGGCACGGTTCTTGGAGAAAAAGCAAAATTAAAATCAACCGGAACTGCTTGTACCGGAGTTGAAATAAAAATTAGAGATAAAGACCCAAAGAGCGGGGAAGGTGAGATTATCGTGAAATCTCCAAGCGTAATGCTGGGTTATTATAAAGACGAAGAAAAAACAAAAGAGGTGATGGACGGCAAGTGGTTTTTTACCGGAGATTTAGGCTATTTAGATGAAGACGGGGTTTTATTTATCAGCGGTAGAAGTAAAAACGTCATCATCGGCTCAAACGGAAAAAATATTTATCCAGAACAGATAGAGTCCATAATAAACCAAAATGTAGTTGTTTTAGAGTCCTTAGTAATGGAACAAGATTTGAAACTCATAGCCAGAATTCATTTAGACTACGAGCTTTTGGATAAAAGATTTAACGCGAATCACAGTCCTGATTCGAAGGTCAAAGAGGAGATTTTAAAGTTGCTAGAAGAGATGAGAGTAGGCGTAAATGCACAACTCGCATCGTATTCCAAAATAGCTAGTTTTGTGGAGCAGATAGAGCCTTTTGTGAAGACTCCGACGAAGAAGATTAAAAGATATTTATATACTAACTAAAACGTTAAGTTTTTATACTCTTCATCAAGCAGTCTTCCCGCTACGACCGGAGGTTGAGCCACTGTTACACCCTCCAACAACACCGACGCATCTTTTGAAGCATTTGGCAAATAAAGCGGACATACTTCAACTTTTGCACCGAGTTTTATGAGCATCACTAGATTTTGTTGAGGAGTCGGCGACTGACCGTTTGGTCTTTTTATAGGAGTCGAAGCAATGTTTTTATCTGCCAAGTCTCCAGCTTCCCCACACAAAACAATGGTAACTTCTTTGTTGTGCTTTTGAATACTCATAAGAGAGAGAACCATAGCCATCGCTTGCGTTTGCGGGTTGGCAGAATTTATTAAAACATTAAGACCTTTTGCCTGTCCTGCACTTAAAACACTTGGCAATACTAAAAGAGCACCTACGGCTATTGTTGTAATTAATTTTTTCATTTTTTTCCTTCAAATTTCAATATGGAACAATCTTACAGAAAAGTTACATAATTTTTTATTAATAAATAAATTACTTTAAATTATAGCATTATGATTTTATTTTGTATTCGAGGTACCGAAGGGATTAAGCTAAACTTTTAGTTATTTCCACATGCCAAACCTTTGGCATGTGGAAGTTCAAAGGGATTTATTTAAATTGTGGTTGTAAAAAAGGTATAACTTGTTTTTTACGGCTGAGAACACCGGGTAACCAAGCCTGAGAATTTTGCAGTTTTGTGTCAAGTGCGGCCTCTACTTTACTCTCATCATCACTGACGACTAAAAGCTGAGAACCCTCTTTTATAATGTCAGTGAGAAGAACTAAAATAGTGTGAAGAGAGTCATCTTCTTTTAATTTTTTCATATCTTCAAAAAGTTCTTCCTTCCTGTCATCTAGGGCGGAAATATCAATCATCTCTAGCTGATTAATACCTACTTTTGCACCATTCATGTCGAACATTTTATAGTCACGTGTATTTAAGTTACGAGCACTCGCACCCTTCACTGCTGACTTTGCTATGAACATTTCCATGGCAAGAGCTTTGTAATCTTCAACGCCGCAAATAGCTGCTAGCTCTTTAACTGCTTTAGTGTCTACTTTTGTACAAGTCGGTGATTTAAAAATTACAGTATCACTTAAAATCGCAAGCATCATCATTCCGGCAATATCTTTAGGAATCTCTACTTTATGAAAATCATACATCTCTTTTACGATGGTGTTTGAGCATCCAATAGGACGAATCCAACACTCCAATGGAGTATCTGTCGTTATATCGCCGAGTTTATGGTGATCTACAATGCCTAAAATCGTAGCATCTGCTATATCTTTTGGTGCTTCAAGTGTATTTGAAAAATCAATCAAATAGACCTTTTCTCCAGCATAAGAAGTTTTAAGTTCTGGGAGTTTGCCTCCAAATTTATTGAGTATAAATTCGGTTTCGGCAGTAATATCACCTTGGCGAGTCGGTATACACTCTTCGCCGAGTTGATTTTTTAAATAAGAGAGTGAGATAGCGCCTACAATAGAGTCACTATCAGGATTTATGTGTCCAAAAACATATGTTGACATTTTAATAGCCTTTTATTTTTTTGTAATTATAGTGAAATTTTTTAAAATCAGTCGGAGACTCTAAAGATTAACTGACCCGCCAACTCCATGTATAAACTTTTTTTCAACTCATTTATGTGGTCTTGATTAGCAAAAGCATGGTTTTTTATAATTCTATCAAGATTTTCATAATCATGGGTCTCAGATAACATATGCTCCATAACAGCCATTCTTTCAATCATTGCATCAAACTCATCTTCTTGCAAATCATGACTTGTCTGCCTAGCGATATCCCAATATTTTGAAACTGGACTACCTCCAAAAATATCATCTTCATCTTCTAGTAATGCATCAAATTTGCCCATAGTAATCCTTTTTCGAGATTTTATCTAAAATATAAACTATTTTCATAGTAATATTTTGTTAATTCATTTGATTTAAATTCAGTTAATAAATTCAACAACTTCTTCATAAGCTAATCTTAACTGTGAAGGCTGTTCGTTTACTCTATAGCCAAACGGTAGTAGCATTGAAAGTTGATATTTAGTAATATCAAGACCCAATATTTCCTCAACTGCACCTTTTTCAAACCCTTCTATAGGGCATGAGTCTATTTCAAGAGTTGCAGCAGCACTCATCATATTTGCCACAGCTATATAACTCTGTTTAGAAGTCCAGGCGTATATATTTGCATCAGAGCTTAGAGTCTCTTTTAGATGCTCGGCATACAAACCTAAGTAAAAATCTAGTTTTTCTTGTGGCATACCACGTCTTGCAAATCTTTTTTTAGGCAGACCTGACTCCACTTTTACAGAGTCTATGCCAGCTAAAACAACAACTAAATGAGAGCAGGAAGTTATTTGAACCTGATTCCAACATGCAGGTCTGAGTTTTGCTTTTAACTCTTCATTTGTTATAACAAGAAATTTCCAGGGCTCCATACCAAACGATGATGGAGACTTTCGCCCTGCTTCTAAAATAAACTTTAACTCTTTGTCAGATATTTGTTTAGTCTCATCAAAAACTTTACACGCATGTCTAAAGTCCATTGCTTCTTCAAATATTTTCATTATAGTCCTTCTCTTTTTAGTAAGGGTAATTTACCCAGTAAATCTTCACAATATTCCCACTGCTCAAGTGTATTTTTCCACTCCACTGGAATAGCCCCAACACCCTTATATGCGCCTAGTACCATTCCTATAGCTATAGAGCGGGACGCGTTATCTCCGCCAACCATTGCATTTGCCTGAAGAGCTTTTTTCAAGCCCTCTTCTTTATCTGTATATTTGAGTATAAAATAAACGGCACCCGGTAGTGTTCCTTCAGTCGGACTCGCTTTTCCAACCTTAATAGGCTCATTGCGACCCACATCCCAAAGTTTAGCCATACTTGTCAGCGCCAAATCATCACTGAATTTTTCTTTATGAAGCTCACTGTTCTCGTTCGTTTCTTCTTGAAATTTCGCAATAGCCTGCGCCACTTTTGCTTGTATAAATCCGCCCATTTGCACCGCTACATCTTCGATGGCACTGCTTGGAGTTATGCCGTTGATGACTCTATGTGTAACACGGGCAAAAAATTCTCCTCCGCTTAAAGCTTCGGCACTTTTATGTGTAAACATAGTTTTTCTTGAGACATCAACCAGTTCCTCTTCGCTGTCATAATAAGCATGAGCCGCCACATGACGGATAGCCATAGCGTTTGAAATACCACCTAAACGCTCAACACTCGCACCTTGCCTTACTTGCGCATAGGTCTCTTTTGTCATAGTGCAAATCCAAGAACCCCAGCCGTTTTCTAAACGGTTCATCCAGTGAGGAATCATATTTGCCACGCTAAAGGGTCTTACTTCATCACTTACCTTAGCCAGATATTCCAAAACTAAAATATTGTAATCACCATAGTCTGTAGTTCCGCCGGCTTTTTTACCCGGATAATAATTTCTCTCGCCCCAGCCAATTCCATGCGTCTGACCGCCCATCATTTCACCCGGTGACATAAACTTTTCTATGGGTTTTTCACCGTATGCCTTATAAATCTTTTGTGCATCATATTCGTAGTGAGAGCCCAAACAAAGTGCATCACCGACTAGTGAGGCGAAAAATGCACCTTGTATTCTCTCTTGTTTTGTTACATTATTCATAATTTTTACCTAATTTTTTCGTTGATTTTAACGAAGTAAAATTCAAATTAGCTATATATTTTATAAAAAATTTCTTTTTAATGTATCATTAAACTTATTAAGCTCCATATTCACATCTAAATCACCTTTAAATATGTCATTGACAGAGTAGGTTTCAAGCGGTTTTGCACCACAAAACTGAAATGTTTTATGAGTAGCGATATTTGCCTCGTCTAAAGATAATCCATCAAAAAAACCATCTTTATTTGAGAACTCACTTACAGGACAGTTATAAGTTAGGCTTAACATATATTTTGTAGAGTTCATAAGCCCTCCACTACCGTATTTTTTAGAAGCATCTTCTCTGCTTCTTCCGTCACTCTCATACGTTACAGTATGAATACCCGAAGAAAAAACTTCATCCATATACTTTTTAGTAATCCAAGGAACGCCCATCCAGTAAATAGGGTATTGAAATAAAATATAATCAGCCCAGCCAAATTTCTCAACTTCTTCTTTTACATCATAATCACTTTCAACCACGCTATGTTTCACATTAAAACCATTTTTTAAAAAAAACTCATTTGCCGAGTCGATGTACAGTTTTGTTAGATTGCCCTCTGCAATTTGCTGATATCTCTGGTGTCCATTTATGATTAAAACATTTTTCATTTTTTGTCCTCGTATTTGATTAAATTTAAAAAATTATATACTTAATGAACTTAAATATCTCTTACAATACTTTAGGTAAGTAATAGAGTTTAATTAGTTTTATGATACAATTACAATATAAGGAATAAGATGTATTTTGTAAACGACAAAGAATTTAAGTGCTCTGTTGGAGTTACTCTGGATATTTTTAATGATAAGTGGAAACTGAGTATTATCTGGCATTTGCTCGATAATGATAAAAGATTTAAGCAGTTGCATGAAGAAATTTCTGAGATAACTCAAAAAACTTTAACTGTAAAACTCAGAGAGCTAGAGAGCAAAAATATTATTCATAGAGAAGTGTTTCCAGAAGTTCCACCAAAGGTTGTCTACTCACTTACTTCTATTGGAAAAAAACTTAGACCGGTACTAGAAAGTATGTTTAACTGGGGCATCGAATATGTACAAGAGTTTGGTACTATAAATGGGGAAAGTAGTTGTGAAATAGGTAGTTTTAATAAAGAATAAAAAGCTTTTACGAGCTATTTTTTTTAAAACTCCGATTAGTAATAAATAAATTTATTACTAACCGGAGCAGATTTTATATCAATTGTAGTATCTCAGCACTCAAGGCTCTACTTTTTATGTAAAGCTAACTCTTTTTTAAGATACTTACCTGTATAAGAACCTGTTTTTTCATGATTCTGTGCCAGTTCTTCAGGTGTACCCTCCGCAATAATAAGACCGCCGCCGGAACCGCCCTCAGGTCCCATGTCTATAATATAATCAGCATTTTTAATCATGTCTAGATTATGTTCAATAATAAGCATACTGTTACCTAATTCCACAAACTGGTGCAGCACATTTGTGAGTCTGTCAACATCTGCAAAATGAAGACCTGTTGTAGGTTCATCTAAGATATAAAGGGTTTTTCCTGTGTCTTTACGGCTTAACTCTTTGCTTAGTTTGATACGCTGTGCTTCTCCGCCTGAGAGTGTTACGGCATTTTGTCCAAGTGAAATATAGCCCAGACCAACATCCACAATAGTCTTGAGTTTTAGATGTATTTTAGGAATAGGTTTAAAAAATTCAAATGCTTCATCAACGCTCATATTTAAAACATCTGATATAGTTTTTCCTTTGTAAAAAACCTCTAAAGTTTGCTGGTTGTAGCGAGTTCCATGACAAGTGTCACACTTAACCATAATATCCGGCAAAAAGTGCATCTCTATTTTAATTTGCCCTTCACCCTGACACTTCTCACATCGTCCGCCTTTAACATTAAAACTAAAACGTGAAGTAGTGTAACCGCGTATTTGTGCCTCTTTTGTTTGAGAAAAGAGATCTCTTATCTCATCCATAACACCTGTATAAGTTGCCGGATTAGACCGTGGCGTTCTGCCTATTGGGCTCTGGTCAAGATAAATGACTTTGTCTACATGCTCTAAACCCGTAATCTCAACACCTGCAACTTTGTTAACTTTTCTTGCATGATTAAGAAGTTCTCTAGCAGTCGGCAGAAGCGTTTGAAGCATAAGTGAACTTTTACCGCTTCCGCTCACGCCCGTTATACAGACAAAATTATTCAAAGGAATTTTTGCACTTAGATTGTTAATATTATTTAATGTAACATTTTTAATCTCTATATATTTCTCTTGTGCACGTCTATAAAAATACTCTATCTTTTTTCTGCCATATAAATAATCTGCGGTCAAAGTTTTAGCTTTTTTGAGTTTGTCCAGAGTACCGCTGAAGACAACTTCTCCTCCAAATTTTCCCGCACCCGGACCGATATCTATAATGAAATCAGCATTTTGTATAGTCTCTTTGTCGTGTTCTACAACTATAACACTGTTGCCTTTTTCTTGCAAACTTCTGAGTGTTCTAATAAGTTTTAATGTGTCTCTCTCATGCAAACCGATACTTGGTTCATCTAAAACATATAAAACACCTGTCAAACCACTCCCGATTTGTGAAGCTATTCGAATTCTCTGTGCTTCACCCCCGCTAATGGTTCTCGCATCACGACCCAAAGTAATGTATCCAAGTCCAACATCAAACAAAAAGTAGAGTCTCTCTCTTATTTCATTTAAAATGGGTTGCGATATCTGTTTATCTTGGTCATTCATAGAGGTAAAATTACTCTCATCTTTAAACCATTCATAGGTTTTATTGATAGGCATATCTAAAAGCTCGGCAATACCTC
>MNYP01000115.1 GCA_001873135.1 Helicobacteraceae bacterium CG2_30_36_10 | reverse complement strand
TACCAACTGAGGACACCCTCGTTTGAATAGTTGTAAATTTTAACTTTATCATTACTTATCTTGGGCATTATCTCTAAAATAGCCTTTGCCAAATCTCTTGCATAAGTAGGCGTTCCAACCTGGTCGAAGATTACACCGAGCTGTTCTTTTTCTTTACCAAGGCGCAACATAGTCTTTACAAAGTTATTTCCGTATGAAGAGTAAACCCATGAGGTTCTGATAATAATCGAGTTTGCAGGATTTATTTCTTGCATAGCTTTTTCACCATCGAGTTTTGTTTTTCCATAGACACCGTTTGGATTGGTTTTATCATCTTCATTGTATGGTTTATAGTTTGTGCCATCAAAGACATAGTCAGTTGATATATGGATGAGATTTATATTTTTCTCTTTTGCAATTTCTGCTATATATTTAACAGATAAATGGTTTATCTTATCTGCATTTTCTATATCTGTTTCTGCTTTATCAACAGCTGTATATGCTGCACAGTTTATAATAGTGTTTATACTGTTTGAATTTACAAATTCAGTTATGGCATGTGGATTTGAAATATCCAGAGTAGTTCTATCTGTAAAGTAAAAGTTATATTTATAATCACAAGAGAGTTCTTGTATCTCAGAGCCTAGCTGTCCATTGGAGCCGGTTACTAAAACATTAAGCATAGTAATCTACACCATATTCAAAGAGGTCATTTGTTTCATTTAGTTTAGGTTGCACTTTGTCTTTTGCGGAGAGGTTTAGTTCGGCATGTGGAACTTGCCAATCAATTCCTAAAGCTTCATCACTAAAAAGAATTCCTCTATCATTCTCTGGGCTATAGTAGTTATCTACTTTATAGGCAAAAACTGTTTCATCTTCTAAAACTAAAAATGCATGAGCAAACCCGCGGGGGATTAAAAGCTGTCTTTTATTTTCACCGCTAAGCTCTACGCTTACATGTTTTCCAAATGTAGGAGAGCCTCTTCGTATATCTACAGCGACATCCAAAACACGACCTTGAATCACGCGGACAAGTTTAGTCTGCGCTGCAGGAGCCAACTGATAATGCAGACCTCTAAGAACACCACGAGAACTTTTAGACTCGTTGTCTTGGCAGAAGTTTATTTTATAAGCTAAAAATTCTTCTAGTTTATCTGCTCGAAAAGTTTCAACGAAATAACCGCGAGAGTCTCCGTGAACTTTTGGTTCAATTATAATCACATCAGAAATAGCTGTTCTTATGAAGTTCATCTGCCTAAGCCTCTTGGCTGATTAGCTCTTCTTATTAAATATTGACCATATTGGTTTTTACTTAATGGCTGAGCAAGTTCTAAAAGTTTCTCTTTTGAGATGTAGCCCATCTCATAAGCTATCTCTTCTATACAGGCAACTTTTAAAGATTGACGGTTTTCAATAGTCTGAATAAACTGGGATGCTTCAAGTAAAGACTCATGTGTTCCAGTGTCCAGCCAAGCGTAACCTCTGCCCATTAATTTAACCCTTAATTTACCAGCACCTAAGTACTCTTGATTGAGAGTTGTTATCTCTAGCTCTCCACGGGCGGATGGTTTAACACCTTTAGCTCTTTGTACTACATCATTTGGGTAAAAGTACAATCCTACTACTGCATAGTTACTTTTAGGTTCAGTGGGTTTTTCTTCTAAAGAAGTTACATTTCCATCCTCATCAAATTCGGCAACACCATAACGCTCAGGATCACTGACATAGTAACCAAACACAGTCGCTTTACTCTCTTCTTGAGCATTTTTAACACTTTTGGCTAAAAGATTTGTTAACCCATGACCATAAAAAATATTATCGCCAAGAACTAAACAGACATCACTTTCCCCTATGAACTCTTCACCTAAAATAAAAGCCTGAGCAAGTCCATCCGGAGAGGGTTGTGCAACATAAGAAAAGTTCATCCCGATGTCACTTCCATTTCCTAAAAGGTTTTCAAATCTCGGTAAGTCGTGAGGAGTTGAGATAATAAGGACTTCGGTTATTCCAGTAAGCATAAGAACTGAAAGCGGGTAATAGATCATCGGTTTGTCATAAATTGGCATAAGCTGTTTGCTTATACCTTTAGTTAAAGGGTAGAGCCTTGTTCCGGAACCACCTGCTAAAATAATGCCTTTCATTTTATTCTCCTTTTATTTTTTTTACAATAAACCAAGGGTTTAGTAAATTTTCTTTATTATAAATCATTGGTTTATCATTTTCATACTGATATGTCATATTTCCACTTTCTCTGACAATTGCATCAGCCGCTGCTGTATCCCATTCCATTGTTGGAGCCAATCTTGGGTATATGTCTGCTATACCCTCAGCAACCATACAAAGTTTTAATGAACTTCCTTTAGAAATCTGTTCTATCTCTTTAGAATCAAGAGCATCTATAAACGCTTGCGTTTCCTCTGAAAGATGTGACTTAGATGCAACAACAACAAGCTTTTCTTCAGGATTAGGATTTACAAACAGAGGTAATTTTTGATTATTTTTAAATGCTCCGTAACCTTTTTTGGCACTGTACATCTCATCTATAGCAGGAGCATAAACAACACCTAGCACAGGCGTGTCTTTATGAACTAAAGCTATATTTATTGTAAATTCATCATTTTTTTTGATGAACTCTTTTGTGCCGTCTATTGGATCTATACACCAATAGTACTCCCAATTTTTTCTCACATCAAAAGGCACTTCTTTGTTTTCTTCAGACATCATCGGTATAGTTGGGTAGAGTTCTTCAAGTCTTTTACAGATGATTTCATTTGCTTTTGTGTCAGCTTCTGTAAGAGGTGATTTATCATCTTTATACTCTATGCTAAAATCTTTAACATATATTTTCATTATAGCTTCAGCTGCTTCTAGAGCTATGGTTTTAATATCTTCTATATCTATTTTATCAAGCATGTAAATATCCTTTATTTTTCAAATGATTCACAACTTCCTCGGCAGCTTCTTCAACGCTTTTGTCATTATTAAAAATATGTATTTCCGGAGATAGTGGAGCTTCATATGAAGATGTTATGCCGGTAAAATTTGGTATTTCACCGTTTCTTGCTTTTTTATAGAGTCCTTTTGGATCTCGTTTTTCACAAATTTCCAAAGGAGTATCTACAAAAATTTCTATAAATTTTCCATCTGCCAGCAACTTTCTGACTGTATCTCTATCTTCTTGGAATGGAGATATAAATGCTGTTAATACAATGAGCCCTGAGTCTACAAAAAGTTTAGAAACTTCACCAATACGACGGATATTTTCCACTCTGTCTTCATCCGAGAAAGTAAGCCCTTTATTTAGCCCCGTACGTACATTATCACCATCTAAAAGGTAAGTATGTTTTTTAAGTTCTAAAAGTTTACTCTCCACAGCATTTGCAACAGTTGATTTTCCGCTTCCACTGAGTCCAGTAAACCATAATACGCAAGGTATTTGTTCTTTCATAGCTGCTCGCTCTTGAGAACTTACATGATGCTCATGCCAAACAATATTTTTACTTAACATAGTTTTTCTTTATATATTTAACAATAATTTGTGCCGATTCATCCACACTTAACTTATCAGTATCAACAACTATTTCAGCATAAGTAGGTTCTTCATAAACATCATTCACACCAGAAAAGTTTTTGTACTCACCGCTGAGAGCTTTTGCGTAAGCCCCTTTATAATCTCTTTTCTTACATGTCTCTATATCTGCTTTTACATATACTACAACATTGTTTTTCACCATTTCACGTATTGCACGTCTAGACTCTTTATATGGTGAGACAAATGACGCTACAGTTGAAATGGAGTTCTTTTGTAATGTTTTTATCAGATTGCCTATGCGATGCATATGCCTGTTTCTATCGTCTCTACTAAATCCTATATCTGGAATGAGCTCTCTAATATCCTTTGAGTCGATTCTTTCTATAGGAATTTGTAATTTTTCCAATTCTGTGTATACTTTGTCTGCAATAGTTGTTTTACCTGAAAGAGGCAAACCTGTAAACCAAAGGTTAAATGGATCTATTCTTTTTCTGCCCCAACGCACTTTAACCCACGCCCTTTCATGCGCCCAGTAAAGTGCAACTTTTGCAAATGTCTCTATAATACCGGCAGCTAAAGCAAGATCAAGTCTTCCAAAAAAAACATATATTATAATGACTGTTGTAGTAGTAGCAAAAACTCGCCAGCTAATGCCTTTAGCGATTGAACGCTTATTTGTATCTTTATACATTAAACCTCTTTGCAATCCCACTCAGGGAAATTATCTCTAATATATTTGTTAAGTGCTTTTTCTGCATCACTATATGTTTTATGGCTATGTACAGATTTATCTTCATCACGTTTAGTTACGCCGACAATCATCCCTGCACCCACAGTATTATTACTTATGCGGTCCACGACTATGAAACTTCCAGTCTCTTTGTTCTCTTTATAAGAATCAGCGGCTATTGGTCGAGTAAGCAGTATTTTACACGAAGCAATGTCGTTTAACTCCAATCTCTCTACTTGCGTTCTCTCATAAGTATTGACATCTATTTTATAGTTTATATGCTCAAAACTTCCAGAAACTACCGATGTTGCACGCTTAATATCATAAGCACGACCTAAAGTCATAGGTTTTTCATCCATCCAAACCAGCATAACTTTAAGTGAGTTTGAAACTCTAGGTAAACTTTTTGTATGCACTATCATATCACCACGGGAGATATCCACTTCATCTTCTGTTGTAATTGTAATAGCCATCTGCACACGAGCTTCAGCAGTCGTAGCATTTTTATTTGCTTCGCTAATATCTCCGGCATTAATAATACTTTTAACTTTAGTCGTCTTGCCAGATGGCAGTACTGTAATCTCATCACCAACCTCTACACTACCCGCAGCGATTGTTCCACAAAAACCTCTAAAGTCTAAGTTTGGACGGTTTACATACTGGACTGGAAACCTGAAGTTCTCGGCCTTTATCTCTTTTGAGATATCCATGCCATCAAGAAGACCCAAAAGTGGTTTTCCTGCAAACCATGGTGTGTTTTCACTCTTATCAACAACATTATCACCATCAAGTGCACTTACTGGAATGTAGTATGTATTTTTAATACCAAGTTCATCTGCTAGCGCACCATACGAAGCTGATATTTCATTAAAAACATCTTCACTAAAATCTACTAAGTCCATTTTATTTATAGCTACTACGACATGTTCAATGCCAAGTAATGATACTATAAAACTATGACGACGAGTTTGCGTAAGTATCCCTTTTCGAGCGTCTATTAAAATAATTGCTACATCAGCAGTAGAAGCACCCGTAACCATGTTACGAGTGTACTGTTCATGTCCTGGAGTATCTGCAATAATAAACTTTCTGTTTTCAGTAGCGAAAAAGCGGTAGGCAACATCTATGGTAATGCCCTGCTCTCTTTCACTTTGAAGTCCATCAACTAACAATGCCATATCTATCTTTTCACCGGTAGTGCCGTATTTTTTACTTTCACTCTCTGCAGCTGCAAGTTGGTCGTCAAAAATCATTTTAGAGTCATAAAGCATACGACCTATGAGAGTACTTTTACCATCATCAACGCTTCCACATGTTAAAAAACGCAACATATCTTTGTTTTCATGTTCTTTTAAATAATTTATAATATCCATTAAAAATACCCTTCAATTTTTTTAAGTTCCATAGCACCCTCTTGATCTTTATCGATTAAACGACCTTCACGTTCACTACTTGTTGAAAGGAGCATCTCTTTTATAATCTCTGGCAAAGTTGTAGCTGTGGAGTTTATAGCTCCTGTTAGTGGGTAACAACCTAATGTTCTAAAACGAACCATCTCTTTTTTTGCAGTTTTACGAAGTTCTTCTGGCATACGCTCATCATCTACCATGATTTTTACACCATCCATCTCTACCACTTCATGCTCTCTAGCAAAGTAAAGCGAAGGAATAGGAATGCCTTCTAGGTAAATATACTGCCAAATGTCAAGTTCCGTCCAGTTGCTTATAGGGAAAACACGTACGCTTTCACCTTTTTGAATAGCTGTGTTGTAGACATTCCAAAGTTCTGGTCTCTGGTTTTTAGGGTCCCAACGGTGATGTTTATCACGAAATGAAAATATACGCTCTTTGGCACGAGACTTCTCTTCATCACGACGCGCTCCACCTATAATAGCGTCATAACCACCTTTGTTGAGTGCTTGTTTTAGTCCTTGGGTTTTCATAACATCAGTATGAACTTTACTGCCATGTTCAAAAGGAGAGATATTCATCTCGATACCTTCAGGGTTAGAGTGAACAACAAGATCAAAACCAAGATCCTTCGCGCGTTGGTCACGAAACTCTATCATCTCTTTGAACTTCCAAAGAGTGTCAACATGCAAGAGTGGAAAAGGAAGTTTAGCTGGAGCAAATGCCTTCATAGCAAGGTGAAGCATTACGGAAGAATCTTTACCTACTGAATACATCATAACAGGGTTAGAAAACTCTGCTGCAACTTCTCTTAAAATATGAATAGATTCTGCTTCTAACTGTTTTAAGTGGGTTAATCGTTTTTCATCAATCATTATAACTCTCTTTAAGTCTAAAATTAGTTTGAAATTATAACTTATAAACCTTTCTATTACTTTTATTATGATTATATAATACCCCAAGAAAACAGGACAAGAAATATTAATTTAAGTTTTATTCCCTAAATAGTGCCTGACACCATTTTTTCCATTTTTTACCTATTTTGCTAGTTCAATCAATTCTTTATCTTTAAAGAGTAAGTTATTTATCATTTGATTTAAATCAATATTTTGCTTTTTCGCTAATTTCTTAAAAAAGTTTTCAACTTCCGGATCAAGGTAAACAGGTATGTGAAATACTGCATCTTTACTATAAAACTTTCCTCTTTCCCCTTTCGAAAAATCGTATTCTTTTTTCATCTTTTCAGCCTTTTGTATAAAAATTTCGTTCATTTTTTGTTGCTTTTCTAGCACTTATAATTCTAGTATTGCAGTTTTGTTTATTCATAGTAATAAAAGTATGAACCACAACCAAAGTTCTAGTTTTCAAATCCATTCCGACAGTGACCCACCTATCTTCTTCTGAACTATGTTCTTCGTCATAAATAGAAATAGCGTTTTCATCTTTAAAAACAGATGTAGCATCTTCAAAGCTAATGTTATGCTTTTCAATATTGCTTTATTTGGATTCCACTCAAAATCATAGTTCATTAAAAACCTTTTTTCATCTGAAAATATTGTACCAAAAATATATAGAAGAAGTGATTTTCAAGAATTTTGCATTAGGTTAACCAGAGAGGAAAAAGTATAATACCCCAAGAAAATAGGACAAGAAATATCAATTTAAGTTTTATTAAATGGTGCCTGACACCATCTTCCTAGTATTTTTGTAATCTTTTTTGAAAAAAATCTCTAATCTCTTCCTTTTTTATTTTTTCTATTGGTTCTAAATAATCTATATTATCGTCTTCTATATCATCGATATATACGAGTGCTACGGCAAAAAGTTTAAATGTCACCCCTTCAACAATATGCTCACTTACTTTAAACATATCTTTTAAACCCATACACTGCTTTGCTAAAAAATAAATATCATAATAATCTCTATACTTTGCTCGCAAAAATAGAACATTAACTTTCATAGCAGCGATCATTTCTATTGTTGCCAGATTGAAATTTTCACTTGTTTGCGGCTTCAGAAATTCCCAACACGCATTAAAAAATGTAACTTTCACACCATCAAGAAGTACATCTATTTGTTCATCAGTTTGATTAATAATCTCTTTACTTTCAAATTTTTGTATAAAATCTAAAATCTCTCTTTTGTCAAAACTATCATCATAAGTAAAAAAATCTAAATCTTCACTTTTTCTATGACAGATATGCAACGTCAAAGCACTACCATTTACTAATACATACTTATATAAAAAACTACAATTATCTATCATGCCAAGAAGTAACTCTTTGGTCTTAGGAAGCAAGCAGTTTAAGTTTTTCAAGTCTTGCATTTTTAACCTCCTTAAAGTAGCTGCTCTCTACATCCATATCAAAAAATATTCTAGCTAACATAAGATTGGTTTTAATAAAACATTTGTCAAATTTAAGTTTTTCTTCCCAAACCTTTTTCATATATCTCTTACCAAAAAGTTCAAACCCAAGTTTTATATCATCAAAATCACCATACTTTAAAAGATACTCTACAAAAAGCCCTGAACCAATATCTTCATAGTTCACATTCTTACTATAACTCCAGAATATCCCTTTATTTCGTAATTTTTTAAAAAGGTTTACTTTTTGTTTATATATTTTTACCATTTTGGATATAGCAACATGCGAAAGTCCTAAGTAGTTTCCTACTTCATTTTGCGTATACCCATCACATATAGCTTTATATGTTGCATTTTCTCTTGTGTGGGTCAAGTTTTCAAAATAGCTCCCTATTTCAGGTTTCTCTTTTTTTATTAATGTGTCTTCTTTTATTTCAAGTTTTGCATTTAAAAAAACATCGAGCTTTCCTTGCTCCTCTTCACTCATTGAGTTGGTAAAATCTATCTTATGGATTATGTCAAAATGCAACATAGATAACAGCACATTTTTACTTGACATAGCCCAAGTATATTGACCAATATTTTGAGTAATATTTGCCTTTATGGGATTAAACTCTATATATCTTACGAGCGTATGCAAGTAAAATTCATCATACACAAACCAGGACTTAAATCGCCCTTGCCAAAGTGGTCCGACTCTTTTATATTTGTTGTTGAAGTAGATGCTGTAACGGGAGTTTATTTTTTGCATAGCTGCTGAGAGATTTTTATCGTAAGTTTTTAAAAGAAGATGGTAATGATTGTTCATCAAACAAAAAGAGTATATCTCAAAGCTATACTCATCTGAAGCATCTTGAACAATCTCTAAAAATTGCAAGTAGTCCTCATTTGACAAATAGATGTTTACTTTAGCTACCCCACGGTTTATGATATGATAAAAGCCTACTTTTTCTATTCTTACTTTTCGAGGCATCAGAATCTCCTTATCTCTTTCGCTAATTCTATCATATTTTAGTTAAAAGTAAAACTCTGACCCTGCTATACTCTAAATTAAGTTTTA
>MNYP01000062.1 GCA_001873135.1 Helicobacteraceae bacterium CG2_30_36_10 | reverse complement strand
TTATTGAGTATCGCATATCATCATCAAGATTTTCCATGTTGCTTAACATCCATCTCAAGTAGCCGGCGTCACTGCCGGCTACCTCTTGAAGCGTTTTGCCTTTATACTTGCCAAATTTAAATATTTTAATGATAATAGGAGTATTAGTCAAATCAACCATTTTTTCAACAGGGTTGGCATGTGGAAACGCCAAGGCCACAGCTTCTTTGAGTTTAGATAAAAATAGCTTTAAAATTAAAACATCACCTATCGCATCATGGGCTTTTACAACTATTCCAAGAGTATTTGCCTCTTTTTCTTCATTTTTATAAAGGTCCATTTTATAACGAAAATATTGAAGTCTGTGGGCTTCTTCATCAGGAAGCAGATGTTTTGCAACTCTTAGCGTGTCTATAACTTTCATCTGCGTGTTAAACCCCTCTTTCTCGAGCATTCCTAAATCAAAAGGAGCATTATGGATTATCATATAGTTTTCATTGGTGTTTAGCTCTTGTAATCTTTTAAACGCTTTTGTCTCTTGGCATGTGGATTTGCCCTCAATCATATCAGGAGTAATTCCGTGAACTTCCATAGCACCAACGCTTATAGGCACATCACAAGAACAAAACTCGTTATGTACTTCTACCTCTTTTGAACCAAGAACAATGTACCCGAGTTGAATTACTCTGTCGTTATCTCCAACTCCGGTTGTTTCCGTATCTAAAATAATATATTGCACTGCCAAATTAATCCTTTAATCACTAGTTACTTAAAAATTGTTCTATCATATACTCTTTTTCAGCATGTAAATACTCTTCACTCAGCTCTATCTCAATCATATCACCATTAAGCGTATATGTACAAAATATAATAAACCTTAGCGCATAGGTCTTTGCATAAAACTTAAAATTTTTAACGCCTATTGGCTCATTCAGCTCATCTAAAATATGCTCAACATATGCGCGTGATTCCTCGCTCTGAGTAAGTTTAAGCAGGGAATAAATAGTTTTAAGTTTAATCCGCATATGCAACTCTTTATCACTATTGAGATATGTGTAATACAAGGCGCGCGACAACTTTAGAGCATCCAAAGAGAAAGGTTCTGATAACAATTGTTGTCGTTGTATTTTGTGTATTGCCATAATGAAGAGAGTATAATCATTTTATCATTAAACTTCACTAAAAATTAAAATTACTTACTTTAAACCATCCAGTGAGCTAGATTTTAGGTTTAACGGCTGCGACATATTTCAGCCAGAAAAATCCAAATAGACCAGCAAAGAGTGATGCGCACAGTATGCCGACTTTGGCTTGAAATATTAAAGTCTCATTGCCTATAAATGCCAATTCTGCTACAAATATAGACATGGTAAAACCTATGCCACCTAAAAAAGCGACGCCAAAAATCTGGTTCATGGTACTTCCCTCAGGAAGTTTGGCGATTCCTAGTTTTATGGCAAGCCAAGCAACTCCCGCAATGCCCAAAATCTTTCCAAGAACAAGACCTGCTATTATTCCCAAAGAGACAGGCTGGAGTATTGTCTCTCCCATGGAAGAAAAATCAATAGAAATTCCAGCATTTGCAAGGGCAAAGAGAGGAATAACAATCAAACTCACAGGCAGATGTAAATTATGTTCTAGCCTTGCAGAGGGAGAATTTACTGAATCTATTTCATCTTGTATATTGAGTAAAATGGCTTTTTGTTTTTCGTGAAGCATATGGTCGGTTGTCACAGGGTAGTTGTCATACTCGTCAAGTTTATTTCTTGTACGATTAGTGAAATCTGAGGGAGTCAGTTTTGGTTTTGAGGGAATCGCCATAGCAGCGATTACTCCTGCTATAGTTGCATGAACACCAGACTCAAGCATAAAAAACCACATGCCAAGACCAACTATGAAGTAGGGCAAAATCATATGAATGCCAAAACGGTTAAAGGATACTAAAATTAAAAAAGAGAGTCCCGCCAAAGCAAGAGGGAACATTTGAATCTGCTCTGTGTAAAAAACAGCAATAACTACAACGGCACCGAGGTCATCAACAATGGCCAGAGCTACTAAAAATGTAACAAG
This sequence comes from Helicobacteraceae bacterium CG2_30_36_10, assembly GCA_001873135.1. Lineage (GTDB taxonomy): Bacteria > Campylobacterota > Campylobacteria > Campylobacterales > Sulfurimonadaceae > Sulfurimonas. The sequence continues at coordinate 6,998 of MNYP01000062.1, read as the reverse complement.
AGCGGGCGAGACACGGTTTCCTAAAAGAACAAGGGCGCTAATGGCAAAGGCAATATCTGTAGCCATAGGAATACCCCAGCCATGTTCACCTGCAGTGCCGTTATTTATGCTCATATATATAAGAGCCGGTAAAGCCATTCCTCCAACTGCTGAGAGTATCGGCAAAAGAGCGACTTTAATGTTTGAGAGTTCCCCGACTAAAATTTCTCTTTTTATTTCAAGTCCGACTATAAAGAAGAAAAAAGCCATAAGTCCGTCATTAATCCAGTGATGAATAGTGTTTGAGAGCGTCCATGAACCGACATTAAAATCAACATTTGTATGAAAAAAGTGGGCATATTCATCTGTTAATGGTGTGTTTGCCAAGATGAGCGCAACGATTGTCATAAACATCAGTATGATTCCCGTCGTGGTTTGAGCATGCAAAAAATGCTCAAAGGGAGTAGCTATTTTGTCAAAAGCTTTTTCCCATGGTGCGTAAAGTTTCATAGTATTTCCTCGTATAATATAATATTTTAAAATTTTCGCCTGATTATAACTAAAAAGAGAAAATCAACCTGAGACAATACGGTTTCAGCCTCTTTTTTTGGCTTTTCCTCTTAAGAGAACGGTAAACTTCATTGAGAGTTTAAGTCTGAGTTTATTGACTCTGTACTTTTTTAGAAGAGTAAACTTATAAAATAAAAGTATAATCTGTTTATGAATTTAAAAGAGTTAGAAAATAAAACAATACTATTGTTCGGAAAAAACAGGGCATTTAGTTCGGATGAGTTTGCATCTCAGATGAAGTTTCATAAAATCAGTGTCGTAGACGAATACAGCGATGCTGTTGTTTTGATGGTTGATGGCAAGATGATGACGCCCTATGAGCAAAATGCCAGCGATGCACTTTATGCGCAAAAAAAAGTCGCTCTTGTTTCTATAGATTTACTGGAAAAAGAGTTGGCACAACACATCGACGCCGATACGCTTTTGATGAGTCTTAAGCTCTCGCATGACAAAGAGCGTCTCAAAGGCTTTTTAAAAAATTCCATGGTGAGCGATGAACTCTTTTTGCGTCTGCTAAAGATGTACGACTGGGGTGGTGAAGACTTCTTTGAAAATGACGACAACCGAGACGTAACGGCAGCACTTATTGTACGGTTTTATAACAATATAGAGAGAAACCACAATGTTCAGTATGCCACGCTCGGGCTTATGCACCTTATAGTTCAGTGTAAAAATGAAAAGCTTATTGAGACAATAGCCTCACTTGAACCGCTTCAAAGAAGTTTTAAAAATAAAGACGCCAACAATAAAATCATCACCTCTATTACGACACACTACATAACCCCGCCAAACGTGCTCTCAAAACTTGTTAAAACATCAAATAGTTATGTAAAAACTTTAATCGCTATGAGAGAAGATTGCCCTAAAAATATACAGGAGTTACTTTATGAAAGTGGCGAAGAAGAGGTCTTAGAAGCCCTCTCTTGCAATGTTGATTTAGATAAAAACATAGCCAAAAAAATGATAGCCAATAAAACCTATGCTAAAAATATAGCTACATATATGAGACTTAAAAATGAAATATTTGATATCTTGTCCCTGCAGCACGGGCTTGATTTAGCGCATAATGAAACTTTGACTCTTAAAATGCAAAAAGCTCTCATTTGTATTCATGATGAAAATATTATGCTGGCTCTCTCTTCAAACAAAAGAGTCGATAAAAATATAATTGAGGAACTCTTCTTGGATGTATGTGAGGAGGTTCATCATAACCTTTACGCAAATAGTAATACCCCAAAAGAGAAACTAGAAGAAGCTTATAAAAATAGAGAGTATCATCAGGCATTAGCGACCAATACAAGCACGTCAGAGCATATTTTACAAAAACTCTCAGAGTCTAATGATTCTAAAATTTTAGAAGCTTTAGCCAAAAATGAAAGCACACCCGTTGCGGTTTTATACCAACTGCAACTTGAGAGCCGTTATGAAAGGTTTGTTAAAGAAAACACAGCCTTTGGCAAACATATACAGACCCAAAATATCGGCTGGGAAGTTTAAGAGGAACAAACATGAAAGCATCAAATCTTACAAAAACCATACAATCTTTAGTAGAACAAAAAGTGCCAACCTTTCTTTGGGGAGCACCGGGAATCGGTAAGTCATCCATTGTAAAGCAGATTTCACAAGAAAAAAACATAGGTTTTATAGACTTACGATTAGCACTTATGGACCCGACAGATTTAAAAGGCATTCCTTTTTACGACAAAGAGTCGCACACCGCACTTTGGGCGCCGCCAGCATTTTTGCCGAGTGAGGGAGAGGGTATTTTGTTTTTAGACGAACTCAACTCCGCTCCGCCAAGCGTCCAGGCTTCTGCCTATCAGCTTATTTTAGACCGAAAAGTCGGAGAGTATGTTTTGCCTGATGGCTGGGCGATTGTAGCTGCTGGAAACCGTGAGGGCGACAGAGGTTTGACCTACAGAATGCCGAGTCCGCTTGCAAACAGGTTTGTTCATTTTGAGATGGAAGTCGATGTGGATGACTGGAAATTTTGGGCTTATAAAAAAGAGATAGATGAGAGAATCATCGCGTACATTAGTTACAAAAGTGAACACCTTTTTACTTTTGACGCAAAAAGTGACGTGAAAAGTTTTGCAACGCCTAGAAGTTGGGAGTACGTAAACTCCATACTCAAAAGCTCAATTTCACAAGAACTTCTTTTAGACGCTCTCTCAGGTGCCGTGGGAAAAGATGTTGCAGTAGGCTTTTTAAGTTTTTGCAAAGTGATGAATAAACTCCCAGATATCAAAAATATCTTGGCATGTGCAAAGGGTAAGTACAGCCAAGAGGTCGACGTGCTTTACGCATTAAGCACAGGACTTGTAAGCGCACTTTTAAAAGAGAACACAGAGCAAAATCTGGACAATTTACTTAACTATACACTAGAGCTAAAGAGTGAGTTCGCCGTAATGGTCGTGCAAGACCTGCAAAGAAACGGCGTAAAGATGGAACACTCCGAGGTGTTTAAAAAATGGGTAAGAAAATTTGCCTATCTTTTAGAGTAGTTTGCACATGCCAAGATTTGCACATGCCAATAGATAAAAAAATCTCTCAGGCTAAAGCCAAACTTTTAGTAGATTACCCATACTTTGGCACGCTTGCTTCAAAGTTGGAACTTGTAAAAAATGAGAACATCAAAGCCTTTAAATGTGACGGAAAAAAGCTCGAATATAACGACGACTATTTGAGAGGGCTTGAACTTCCTGAAATTGAGTTTATTTTGGCAAACGGTGCTATGCATACAACGCTCGCCCATGAGAGCCGTAAAAACAAACGCAGCGGATGGCTTTGGCAGATGGCGACAGATATGGCTATAAATGATATGCTGGTACAAAACGGTCTTGAGTTGCCTTATGGAGCACAGTACAGAGTCCGATTTCGTGGGATGTACGCCGAAGAGATTTATGCCGAGCTGAAAAGTGACATGTTTCGTGATGAGTTAGAATACGAAGCGGATGATTCGGATAATGTTGAAAAAAACACTGACGAGAAGCAAAATGAAAAACCGCAACAGACACAAGAACAACTCCAAGAAGAGATACTCCAAGAGCAACTATGGGCTGAGGAGGCGATAAGCCTTTTAACAAAAGAGGTAAAAAAAGGGGAAGCTCCAAAAGCAATAGAGCGGTTTTTTCACCTTGAAAACTTTGGCAAAATAGACTGGAGAGAGGAGTTAAAAGTTGCCATCGAGAGGTTTCATAAAGATGATTACGTGCTTATTCCCCCAAGTAAAAAGTTTTTATATTTAGGCATTTATTTGCCCTCTTGCGTGAGTAACAGATTTAACTTAGTCATTGCCGTTGACAGCTCAGGTTCGGTTGATGAGAAACTCCTAAATGAGTTTTTAAGTGAGATAAATTTTTTAATGAGCTCCACAGGAAATCATGAGATAACTCTGCTAGTTTGTGATGACAAAATACACTCACACCACACTTTTTACAGCGGAGATACTTTGGAGTATGCACTAACTGGTGGCGGAGCAACGGACTTTAGACCTGTTTTTGCGTTTATAGACAAAGAACTTCACGACACAAAACTGCTACTGTATTTTACAGATTTACAGGGGAAGTTTCCACATGCCCAACCCTCTTATACAGTGAAATGGATAAGCCCAAAAGAAGAAGCAGTTCCTTTTGGGGAGCTTATTGTTTTAGAGTAAAGGGCAACTTTTTAAGCCTAAAAGTGAAGCTAGTTTGTAGCAACCTGATTTCTGCCGTTTTGTTTTGCATTGTGAAGCATTAAATCTGCTTGATTTACTGTCTCATCCAGGGTATCTTCGTTGTTGGTTATAAGACCTATGGAGATGGTAAACTTTATCTGCTCACCTTTGTTTGACTCTGTGATATTGCTCTGTGTTTTTGTTCTGAGTTTTTGTAGAATAGTCATAGCATCCTCTGATGATATATTTTTGAGAAGAATACAAAATTCTTCACCGTTAAAACGCGCTACTAGGTCATGTTCTCCGGTGTTTGCTCTTAAAATATTAGCCAAATCTACGATGGCTTTGTCTCCTGCTTCTTGAGTGTAAGTGTCGTTTATCTTTTTAAAATGGTCTATATCTATCATGGCAATGGCAAAACGCTCACCCTCATGCACGGCACGGCTAAAATACTCCTGGGCATTTTTGTAGAAATGTCTGCGGTTATAAACTCCTGTTAAAAAGTCTCTGCTAGCGTGGTTTGTAATGATATTAATGTTCTCAAGCGCTTCTATGGAGTTGTTCACTCGGCATGAAAACTCCTCTTTAGAGAAGGGTTTTTTGATGTAGTCATTGGCTCCGTTTTTTAAAAACATGGCTGTGATGGCATCATTTTCGTTCGATGAAACGGCGATGATGCTGAGGTCATTTTTGCTTTTGCTTTTTCGAATCTCACGGGTAAGTTCAAGCCCGTCCATGACCGGCATATTGTAGTCGGTTAGCACTAAAGAGATGTCGGGGTGTGTTGCTACCATTGCTAGTGCTTCTTCGCCGTGTGCAACGGTTATGACACTGAAAAAGAGATTTTCAAGCATAGCTTTTATTTGTTTACGCATGATTATAGAGTCATCAACTACCAAGACTTTATGCTCTTGATTTTTTTGCAGTCGTCCAATGGTGGCGAGTACGTAGTTTATGTCGTCCACTCCGCCTTTTGTGACATAGTCTATGATGTTTTTTTTCATCATATTTTCTCTGAAGTTTTTATCTATGTTTTCGCTGAGAACAATAACACGGTTCTCTTTTTTCAAAAGATACTCTACGACTTCGCCATTGGGCGCATCGGGCAAATTCAGGTCTGCTAAAACTAAACAATATTTATACTTTTTTAGAAATAGTTTTGCCTCAGAGAGTTGATAAGCGACGTCAACTTCTATGTTTAGTTCAGAGTTTATCTTCTTCGCAATGAGTTTCGCCAGTGTTTGGTTATCTTCAATTACTAAAATTCTTTTCATACTTTTTCTTAGACTCCGTATAATATTTTGTCGGGTATTTTACCTTTATTTAGCTCTTTTTACATATATTATAGATATCATTTTCTATGAATTACTTAAATATCGCTATAAATAAACTAAAACAAAAACAAAATATTTTTTTAACCGGCGGAGCAGGTGTCGGAAAAACAACCATTACACGAGAGATTATAAAATCTTTCGAAGAAGATGCAAAAAAAGTTGCCAAACTCGCCTCTACTGGAATGGCGGCAACGCTTATCGGCGGACAGACTCTTCACAGTTTTTTAGATTTAGGAATAGCTTCAAGTTTGCAAGATTTAGAGTTAAATGGCAAGCTCGAAATTAGTAAAAAAGCAAAAAAGATTATACACAGCATGGATTTGCTTGTGATAGATGAAATCTCCATGGTGAGTGATACGCTGTTAGACATGATAGAGCTCAGACTTATGCAGGCTGATTTTAAGGGCATCTTGCTTTTTGTAGGCGACTTTTTACAACTTCCTCCCGTAGTTCGAGGCTACGGCGAAGTGAAATATGCTTTTGAATCTCCTGCATGGGAGGCATTTGATTTTGAGACTCTAGAGTTGACGCACATCTACAGAACAGATGACAAAGAGTTTATAGAGCTTTTAAACAGTGTGCGTTTTGGGCATATAGATGAGCAGATTCATAACCATCTAAATAGATATATAAAACCTCTTCCAAATGATTTGAGTGAATTTACCTTTTTGTTTGGAAAAAACGAGACTGCTGCAAAACACAACAAATCCCAACTTGCCTTTATAGATGAAGAACTTTTTGTAAAAGAGGCGCAAATTATCAAACACGTAAAAAGTGCAAAAGATGCCGAAGTTGAGCGCTTTATGAATGATGCTCGCATTGAAAAAGAGCTGGAGGTAAAAATAGGAGCGCCCGTTCTTTTTACAAGAAACTCCTGGAACTATTTTAACGGGGAACGAGGCATTGTCGTAAACATTGACAACAACTTTGTGTATGTTCAAAAAAGCGATGAAAAGGTAGTAAAACTCGAAGCAGTTGCTCAAAGCAAGGGCATGTGGAAAGAGAAAATTGTAGAGGGCAAAAAAGAGATGGTGGAGGAGAATTTGTTTAGCGTCTACCAGTTTCCAATCAAGCTCGCCTTTGCCATTACGATTCATAAATCACAAGGGATGAGCATAGAAGATTTAATCATAGAGACAAATGAGATTTTTGCCCCATCGCAGTTTTATGTTGCACTTTCACGGAGTTCTAACCCTAAACGCTTAAATCTCATTGCACCAAAAAAGCAGTGGTATGAGCTGGCTTTTGTAAACCATAAAGCTACGCAGTTCGTAATAGGCGGTAAATTAGTAGAGAAAAATAAAATTTAGGTACAATACTTGCTATGTTTTGTTATATTTAATTTTTTAACGTATGTTTAGTATTGACCAATGAAATTAAAAGGCACTATTGTATATGAAAAAAACAGATAAAAAGAGAGTTAAAGAAGCATCGGTTGCTACTTGTTTTCCAATCGT
>MNYP01000003.1 GCA_001873135.1 Helicobacteraceae bacterium CG2_30_36_10 | reverse complement strand
TAGTGGATGTGCAAAAGATATTGAAGAGTATAACAAGCCTGCTATGTATTGGTATTCGAAGATTGTAGAAAATATTTCTGATGGTAACTTGGAAAAAGCAGACAATTACTACAGCTCACTTCAGGGAGAACATATCGGTTCCCCTCTATTGCCTGAAGCAACAATGATTCTGGCAATTGCTCATATGCATTATGAAGAGTACCTTTTAAGCGAGCATTTCTTAAATGAGTATGTCACACGATATGCAAATTTGAACGAAAAAGAGTTTGCAGAATTCTTAAAAATAAAAGCTAAGTATCTAGCTTTACCAAATCCAAGGCGAGATCAGGCATTAATTGCAGAAGCAATTACGGAGGGCAAGAAGTTTAAAAGTAATTATCCAAGCTCGATGTATTATGCTATTGTAGATGCAATGTTAACAAATCTCTACATGGCACAAGCAGCATTACATGAAAGTATCGCCGATTTATATAAGAGAATTGATAAACCTAAGAGTGCAGAGTATTACAGCAATATACAACCGCAACCATGGATAGTATGGGGTGAAATAGATAGAGCAAAGACTCCTTGGTACCGGGCATGGTTTGAAGGTGATGGTACGGCTAGTTGGTATGGTTTTATAATTCCAGATACGAGAAGCGTTGTTTCAAGAAATTCGGTAAATGAAGATACAAATACAAATAAATTAAAAAAATAGGACGATAAATTATGAAACTTAATGATTATGCTGAATTTCCAACTGATATACCTGTAATTTCAGAAGATGAACTTTTTTTATACCCATTTATGATATCACCGCTTTTTTTGGGTGATGAGCATAATATTAGTGCAGCAACAAAGGCTATCAATGAGAACTCATTAGTTATAGTCTGCTCAACCAAGCCTGGCCATGAGGGAGAGAGAAGTTATGAAGCTCTTTATAACACCGGAGTCGTAGGCTCAATAATGCGGAAGGTCGCTCTTCCTGATGGTAGAGTCAAAGTTCTTTTTCAAGGGCTTGTGCGAGCTAAGATTTTACATAAAGTTGGAGATTCACCATTAATCGCGCATGTTGACATAATAAATCCGGTTAATGTTCATTCCCTTAAAATCGATGCTATTTTAGAAATAGTTCGAGAAAAGGTTAGAACTCTTTCTAGTGTCAGTAATTACTTTCCGCCTGATTTACTGCGAACAATTGAAGAAAATCATGACCATAATCGTATAATTGATTTAATATGCAGTAGTGTGAAACTTAAAAAAGAGCAGGCATATAAGCTGTTCGTTGAGGTAGATACCGAGAAAAGATTTTTAGACTTAATTGACTATCTTATAGATGAGATAGAAGTAAATAAGCTACAAAAAGAGATTCGCTCAAAAGTGCATACACATATAGAGAAAGTGAATAAAGAGTACTTTTTAAAAGAGCAGTTAAAGCAAATTCAAAAAGAGTTGGGCGTTGATACGGCTAGAGAAGACGAAATGGATGAGTATCGTAAAAAATTAGACGCTAAAAAAAGCAAGATGGGGGAAGAGGCTTACAAAGAGGTCAACAAGCAGGTAGAGAGATTCTCTCGAATGCACCCGGACTCTTCTGATGCTTCTATGACTCAAACATATCTTGACTGGGTTTTAGATATCCCTTTTGGTGATATAGCTAAAAAAGCACTCAAAATAGAAAATGTAGAGAAACAACTAGATATTGACCACTTCTCACTCGATAAACCTAAAAAGAGAATAGTGGAATATTTTGCCGTAAAAGAACTTCTAGAACTGCGCGGTATCAACAATGAAAACTCTGCAGGGGCAATTCTTTGTTTTTCAGGACCTCCTGGAGTAGGTAAAACTTCTCTTGCAAACTCAATAGCAACAGCACTAAAACGTCCACTTGTTAGAATTGCACTTGGCGGACTTGAAGATGTTAACGAACTCAGAGGTCACAGAAGAACCTATGTCGGTGCAATGCCGGGACGTATAACTCAAGGTCTAATCGATGCCAAAAAAATGAACCCAATCATTGTTTTAGATGAGATAGATAAAGTTTCTCGATCGCAAAGAGGTGACCCGACAGCAGTGCTTTTAGAGATTTTAGACCCAGAACAAAACAAAGAATTTAGAGATTACTATCTTAATTTTAACATTGACCTTAGTAATGTGATTTTTATTGCTACAGCAAATGATGCAAGCCGTATACCTGCTCCGCTTCGTGATAGAATGGAGTTTATTACTCTTAGTTCGTATACACCCCAAGAGAAGTTTGAGATAGCTCTAAGATATCTAGTTCCGCAAGAACTTAAAAAACATGGACTGAAACACTCTGAAGTGAACATATCAAAGCCGGCACTTAAGGAACTTATTCATAGTTTTACTCGAGAAGCCGGTGTAAGAAATTTACGTCGTAGAATTGCAGATATGTCAAGAAAAGCAGCTAAAAATATTTTACAACACCCAGAGGTTCATAAAATATCTATAACTCTTAAAAATTTGAAAGATTATTTTGACAAAAGTGTATTTGAGATAGAAAAAACAGATAAAATCCCGGTATTGGGTGTTGTATATGGCCTAGCTTGGACTGCTGTTGGCGGTGATGTATTAAAGATAGAGAGTATTCGTATTAAAGGTAAAGGTAATTTGCAATTGACCGGTAGCCTTGGTGATGTAATGAAAGAGTCTGCAAGAATAGCAATGAGCGTGGTTAAGACTCTTATTGACGCTAAAAAGTTGAATATTTCGGATGATAATATACCTATGACATTTAAAGAGATACAAGAGAAGACTAAAATCGATTCTAGTGAAGTTTACAGACGTTATGACTTACATATACATGTCCCAGACGGGGCAACGCCCAAAGACGGACCAAGTGCGGGAATAGCCATGGTTAGTGTCATCTCATCTATTTTAAGCTCAAAAAAAATTCGTTCCGAGATTGCCATGACAGGAGAAGTTTCTCTTAGCGGAGATGTTTTACCGATTGGAGGACTTAGAGAGAAGCTAATAGCAGCACATAAAGCCGGAATGACCAAAGTACTTATTCCTGCAAAAAATTATGAGAGAGACCTAGTTGATATTCCCATGGAAGTAAGAGACTCAATGGAAATTATTGGCGTTACTCGAGTTGAAGAAGTATTAAAACAGATTTTAGTTTAGTAAGTTTATGTTTAACCCGATATCGGGTTAAACCATTACTGAAGCTATCTTCTTCATTAAGTCATCATTACGAATAGGTTTCATTAAAAACTCATTTGCACCGAATTCTAAGGCTTCGCTTTTTTTCGTTTCGTCTGTTGTCAGGACGATGATTGGGAGTTGGCGTAGATTTTCATCAGCACGAACAACTTTGAGCATCTCAATCCCTCCCATAACCGGCATGATAATATCTAAGAGAATTAAGTCAATGTCATTTCTTGCTTTTAAAATGCCAATAGCATCAGAGCCGTTTTTAGCCTCAACTACTTCTGCTACATTACCGGTTTTCATAAGCATAGATCTAAGCAACTTTAAGTTTATCATATCATCATCAACGGCTAGAACTGTCATATTTTTTTTATGCATGGAATTTTCCTAAATAAATTTTTCGAATACAACTCTTAGTAAATCTTTATTTACAATATTTTTAATAGTTTCATGAACGTATAATACATCATTATCTTCTTCTTGTGTACTACTGGGATCACGAATGAGTACTATATAGGTATCTAGTCCACTTTTAGTATTTGATTCCATAATGTTTTCAGAGAGTTTTGAAATATTTAAGCCTTCAATCTCTTTGTCAAAAAGTATAAGTTTGTACGTGTTCTCTTTAACTAATGATTCTAACTCTTCTGCGCTATTTGCTATTTCATATGTGTAGCCTAATGCAATAAGAAGTTGGGTATATAATCTTGATTCAAAAGAGTTGTTTTTAGCCAGCAGGATATCTGCTTTAAATGTGTTTTTGACATTGTTTTCAATTACTATCGGCTCTTCTACTACCTCTTCAACAATTACTGCCTCCGTGATTTCTTCAACAACTTCAGGAGCTTCAATAAGAGTTTTTTCAGGTTCATTAACTTCTTTTTCAACAACTTCTTCTTCTTCAATCATGTGATCAGCTAAAAAGTGACTTAATAAAGAAACTATTTCTGAACGGACAATAGGTTTTGTTGTATATTCATCAAGGCCTGCATCTAAAAATCTTTCTCTATCACCTTTTAATGCATTAGCTGTAAGCGCTAAAATAGGAACATGCGGTTGGTTATAATCTTTCTCATAGTCAAGAATTTCTCTAGTCGCTTCAACACCGTCTAAGATAGGCATTTGAATATCCATAAAAATTAGATCAAAATTTCCATCTTTTCTTTTTTGGAAAGCATCTAAACCATTGTTGGCTAATGTAACGCTCAAACCTATATCTTCTAGTGTTTTTTTGATAAGTTTTTGATTAATGATATTATCTTCTGCAACTAAAACATGTGCACTAAATTTTGATGAAGTGGAATATGCTTTTTTCTTACTTACTTTTTTAACTCTTTTAGCATTAAAGTTTTCAGCATCATAGTTGTCCAATGCTACTTTGATTTTTGAAATATTTAATGGTTCGTATAGAGTTTTAAATATATTAATATTTAACGAATCTATTTTTTTCATATAATATGACTTTGTTAAAAGAATTAAAGCTTGAGGGAGCTTGTCAAATTTAGGCAGCATATCTTCTGTTGTGTAGTCAAAGTCAATGAATAGTAAGTCGTAATTTGTTTCTTTTTGTAGAGTTTGCAGCTCTTGAATATCTTTAAATAGAGTGTAGCTTATACCGAAATAGTTTAGATACTCATAAAGATAAGTCTCTTGTCTCTTGGTTCCATGAGTTGAGGCCAATACTAAAGCATTAAGATTTGAATAGCTATTTTGGGAAGTTTCATTTAGTGTGTTCACTGTCTCAAAATCTATCGTGAAAAAGAATGTTGTTCCCTCTCCAGGCTCACTATGAAGATCAAGTTCACCCCCCATAAGCTCAACAAATCTACTTGAAATTGTTAAACCAAGACCTGTTCCTCCATACTTACGAGTAATAGAGGTATCTGCTTGGCTGAATGCTTCAAAGATTCTAGATTTTTGCTCACTTGTAACACCAATACCACTATCTTGGATTTCAAATCTAATTCTTGTTCTTCCATCGTTCTGTGACTCTTGTTTTCTAATGTCAACATTAATTGTTCCGGCACTGCTTGTAAATTTTACAGCATTTGAAAGCAAGTTAATTATAACTTCTTTTATTTTAGTTGGGTCACCTTTGATGGGCTGTTCTAATGCCGGATCCATAAAAAAACCAAGATCTATATGTTTTTCACTTGCACGCACAGCATAAACTTCGACGGCACTTTCAAACTCTTCAATTGGATTAAATATAATATTTTCAATCTCAAGTTTATTACTTTCTATTTTTGAAAGGTCAAGAATATTATTTATAATTTCTAAAAGATTTTCAGAGCTTTTTTCAATAATTTCAACAAATTCATGTTGCTCTTCTTTGAGGCCTGTATCTTTAAGAAGTTCTGTAAATCCAACAATTCCATTGAGCGGAGTACGAATTTCATGCGACATGTTGGCAAGGAACATAGATTTTGCTTCACTGGCTTCTTGGGCTGATTCTTTATCTTTTTTTGTTCTCTCGATGATTTTTTCAAGTAAATCGTAAGCTTTTGCTGTACCATCTGTTGTTTGTAGATCAATTTTTACCTTATCTGTTGCTATATCTTCATTGTCTTCTGCAACCCTTTTTAGTACCTCTTCAAGGTTTTTAATATTTGTAGCAATTTCATTAGAGAGTAAAAATCCTAAAATTGCCAAAATAACGGACACTACCCATATAGTTAAAGTAATAGTTAGTAATTCTAAAGCATTTTGCTGTACTTTTTGTGCTCTTGCATCTATGGCTGCTAAAAGTAACTCTTCTGCATCTGATAATAAATTTGTCTTTTCAGAAAGCATTGTAAACCAAATACCAGGGCTTGTTTCGTACTCTCCACTGTTTGCAGCCGATAATATAGAAGTCCTTTCACTATTAATATCTTCAAAAAGTTCTGTACTGTCTTCACCTTTAAATAGGGCATTTAACTCGGCAATTAATTCCGTATCATGAAGGGTATCGTAGTTAATTGAGTCAGCTCTTCCAATGAGTGATATCCATTGATTAAGTTCTCTCTCATCAACTTCTGTTGAACGAGCAATTGCAAAAGAGATTAAATCACGTTCAGATGCTGTATACTCTTTTGCTCTAACCATTGAAATATATACTACTGAGAGTTCATTAATGGTTTGATCCATTTGATTAGTACTTATTTGCTCCAATTGAACAATAGCTTGATGTTGGGCAGCTCCATAAACAGTTTCGTATATTTGTCTGAAATCTGCTTCTTTCTCATCAACAAGCTTTCTAAGCTCTTGTATCTTAGACATAGATACAGAATTAGATTCTATATTGACACATGTTGGGCAATTTGTTTTTCCATCTGCATGGTCATGCAGAACAAGATTATTTTTTGTGTGTTGAAGATATGTTTGAAAACTACTATCAACAACTTCTCTCTGTTTCATAAGGGACTTCAGCGTGTTTTGAGATGCACTCCCAAGATACATAACTGTCATACCTCTTTCACGAGATATATTACGAACTAACTCATTTAAGTCTCTATTTTCAGACAACCTATCTTTAAGTAGTTGAGCTGCTTGATAGTTAATATATGACTGATACACATAATAACTTGTCAATAAAAAGAGAATAAATATTGGGAAAAGACTGATAAGTCTAAGTCTATTTTTTAATCCTATCTGCATTTATAAACCTTATGAATTTGAAATTTGTACCAATATAGCACTGCATTTATCCAGAGCTTTTTTGGCTACATCTGTATCGCTGGTATTAATTAGTGTGTCTAACTCTGCTGAAAATTGGTTAATTCTCATGTTATCACTCATCCCTTTGAGTTTAAGAGCACCTTTTTTCCATACTGATGAATCACCTTGTTCAATAGCACTATTAATGAGTCTGGATAATTCTTGACTTTCATTAATGTAATCTACAAATAGGATATCAAAGCTTTTGCTATCTATACCAATTTCATTTGCCGCTGAGTGTTTGTCATATGTGATAACTTCATTAGTTGTTTTTGGCATCTCTATTGAATATAATTCTTTATCAGTATCTTCATTTTCTTCGTCAAAATCAAGGTCTATGTCAATTGAATCTGTTGATTCTATATTCTTTTGTGCACTTATTGGCGGAAGGTTGTCCATATATATATCATCTTCATCTTGGTTCTCTTGTATCTCTTCTTTAAAGTCGATGCTAAAATCGTCATCATCTTCAATGATGGCTGCAGTTGGTATTGGAGTCTCTTTTGCAGCTTCACCGGCTAATTTAGCAGCTATTACGTAGAAACGATCTAAATTTCTTTTAATTTCATTGAGGTTATCAGAAGTATTTGCAACGGTTAAGGCTTGAAAAGCATCTTCTACTCTTAAGTTGGCTGCCACACCTTTTAGCTTATGTGAAAGGATTTTAACATTATCTAAATCCCCCTCATTTAAAGAAGCGTACAATCCATCTTTAAATTCCCGAGCCTGAGCTATGAAGTCTCCAATAAACTCTTCTATTAAATCAATAGGAAGACCAAGCTCATCTGATGCAACTTTAGGATCATAAACATAGCTGTAGTCAAAGTTAGGATCTTCTTTAGTCTTTTCTTCAGTCTTTTCTTCAAAAGCTAGGTTACTTACATCTAAATCAAGTAAATCAAGGTTAAAGTCTTCTTCGACAAGTGGTTCAGTAGCAGTATCTTCTTTCTTGAGCTCTTTTGGTGTTGCATTGTCATTAGTGCTTTCGTCTTCATACTCTTCTTGTGTAGCAGGAATATCATAAGTATCAACTCTTGTACTTGTGTTAACATCTGCTTCATAAGGATCATAAGTAACTATGCTTACTGGGATAATCAGATTTTCTTCCTTTTTTTGCGGCAAATCATCAAGGTTCTGATTCTTAAATATAGCTGTTTTTGCTGTTGTGGCTTTGGGAGTAGGCTTAAGCATAACATCATGTGCAATCTGCTCATTTTCTTGAGCAGATAACACTCTTAAATTAGTTAAATGAATTGCGTATGCTTTTTGAGATGGGTTATCTATTAAATACATAGTAGTTATTTTTATATTGCCTTTATAGTTTTTACCCTTAGCATGTATAACTACCTTTGAATCCTCAGCACTCTCTGCGCAGTCAATAAAGTCAATCCAGTGAACGTGCTTAAAGTTATGTATATAACCCGGTGTTTTAAGAAACAAATCAGCAAAATCAGCTGACTCAGAACGAAGTTCTAACAGGTTTTTGAATCCAAGAGATTTTAAATCAGCCTCATCTATTCCTAAGAATTCTTTTTGATAATTGTAGATTAACATAAACCTTCCTTATATTTCTGTTTCAAGAATTTTTCGATATATCTTTTCGTTTTCTTTTATATCTTTTCTAGAGGCTGGATTTCTAGCTGCTATATAACCCGTGATTTTTCCCTCTTCATCTTTAATAGGCATAATTTCTGTATCGACCCAATAGTATAAGCCGTCTTTGCGTAAATTTTTGACCAATCCATTCCAAATTTGACCACCTTGAATTGTCTCCCACATTTTTGCAAATGTAGCTTTTGGCATATCAGGATGTCTTATAATATTATGTGGGCTTCCTAAAAGTTCATCAAGGGCATAAGCAGAAATTTCACAAAATTTTTTGTTAGCAAATGTGATTACACCAGTCAAATCTGTCTGACTTATGATAACTTTCCCCTCATAAATGAACTCTTCATTGATGGGCGTTACTTTGTTCATATAAAACCTCTAATCTATTTTAAAATAACTATTAATTGTTACAAATATATCATAAATGATTGAAAATAAAACTTATTTATAAATATATTTAATAATTTTTGCATCTTTTGTATTTAAAACAGAAGTAATTTCTTCAACAGTTAATTCCTTTAATGCTTCAAATGTACCAAAATGATTCAGTAATTTTATAATTTTTGCCTGTGATATTCCATGTAAAGTTAATAGTTTAGACTCTTTGTCAAGTTTAAGTTTTGTTTTTTTATGAAAAGTAATAGCA
>MNYP01000129.1 GCA_001873135.1 Helicobacteraceae bacterium CG2_30_36_10 | reverse complement strand
TATTTGTTTGCCAATAAAGAAATCTGCGAGAACCTTCTGATGACGACTCCAGAGGAAGCTCTTGGGAAGGACGATATTTTTTTTGCAAAAAGGGAGCGAGCAAAACATTTGCAAAATCCGCATTGGCATACCTTTATGTTGAAGCTGTTCTTGGCATAAACTATGAAAAACTTATGAGTAGTGTTGTAAAATTTTCAGATTATATTTATCCTGATGATTTAGCCAAGGTCTTAGAAGAGGTAGATGATTTTCTTTCTAAAAAAATAAAATCTTTTGAGCAAGAGTATCGAATACTAACACAAAATGGTCCTATGTGGGTTAAAGATTTTACAGTTGTAGAGTATGATGATTTGTCACTGCCAAAATTAATCAAGGGTTATTTACTCAACAATTCAGCTGAAGTTGAAGCACAAATAGAAATTCAAAGAATAAGTCATACCGATACACTTACAAGTCTCCAAAATCGACAAAAAATGAAGCTTGATATGGCAGAACGTGCTACCTACGGTTGCATAGTGTTCAATATTGACAAGTTTAGAGAAATAAATGACCTTTTTGGAATAAGCATTGGAGACTCTATTTTGGTTCAAGTTGCCGAGTGGTTCACAAGTATTGGGCTCAAGATTTACCGCATAGGCGGAGATGAGTTTGCCATGCTTTTACATGAGCGTGTTAAATGGGAAATGTTACGAGATTATATTAAGCAATGGTTAAAGCAGTTGTCACACACCCTTTTTCATATAGGAAATGAGTCAATTTCTATACGGGTAAATATAGGTGTATCACTTGGTGGAGCGAAGCTTTTAACACAGGCCGATATTGCACTTCACAATGCAAAAGAGGCAAAAATTTCTTATGCTTTGTACGAAGTAACTGAAAATATAGAAGAAACATACCGCATAAACATTGCTATGGCAGCGACTATTCATAAGGCTCTTGCTGAGAAAAATATTATTTGTCACTATCAGCCAATTGTAGATTTTACAACGGGAAAAATTACAAAATATGAAACCTTAGTGCGCCTTATAGATGAGTCAGGCTCCATTATTGCTCCTTTGCAATTTTTACCTATTGCCAAAAAAACAAAACTTTACTCACAAATAACCCGTAGCGTTGTACATCAGGCATGTGAAAAATTTGCAAACAGAGAGGAAGAATTTTCCATTAACCTCTCTATTGATGACATAGAAGATGCACTCACAGTTCAAGATATTATTCACACCCTCATCCAAACAAAAACTGCTTCACGAATTGTCTTTGAGATTCTTGAGTCTGATGGTATTGAAAACTATGATTCAGTTCAATATTTTATCACACAGGTTAAAGTACTCGGAGCTAAAATAGCCATTGACGATTTTGGAACAGGGTATTCCAACTTTGAGCATATACTCAAACTGTATGTAGATTGCATTAAAATCGATGGTTCATTGGTGCGCAATATTGCAACTAATGAACGACATGCGATTATTGTCGAGACTATTGTTGATTTCTCACGTAAAATAGGTGCAAAAACCATAGCAGAATTTGTAAGTGATGAGGCAATTTTTGATACCTTAAAAACATTAGGTGTAGATTACTCACAGGGGTATTACACTGGAAAGCCTGAGCCTTTATTATGATTAAAATATTTTACTTTTTACTTCTTAGCTCTCTCGTTATAAATGCACAAACCCTTACTTTTGGAGTTTTTACCTACCGAAGTGCCCAAAAAATCATGGAGGAGTACACGCCGGTTGCCCAACATATTTCGCACGAACTCAATGTAAGTGTACTCATTAAACCACTCTCTCAAGAAGAACTTGAAAAAGAGGTAGAAGCGGGTAATATTGATATAATAGCCACAAACCCTACACACTATTTATCATTACAAAAGCAGGGCAAAACAACAGGGGATATTGCGACTCTTGTAAAAAGATACGGTGATGTGGTTACACCGTATCTTGGCGGAGTGATTTTTACGCGTGCCAAGAGAAGAGGCGATATTCGTTCAATTTCTGAGCTCAAAGAAAAAACTATTGCCATTCCCGGTGAGAGTTTTTTGGGTGGATTCCAAGCACAGGCTTATGAGCTACTCAAAGCCAAGATAGATGTTAAAAAAGATATTAGGAGAGTTATATACGGCAATCATGAGGCAGTAGTAAACGCTGTACTCTCTAAAGAAGCTGATGCGGGCTTTGTTCGCAGTGGAATTATTGAAGAGATGGTGTTTGAGGGGAGGTTAAAGCCTGAAGATATTTTTATAGTAAATGAGCAAAATTTTTCTCATTTTCCTATGAAAGTATCAACAAATCTTTACCCAGAATGGTCAATAGTTGCAGCTAAAGCACTTGACTTAGAGACTGTTTCAAAAGTTGCCATTGCCCTTTATGGCTACAAAAACCCTCACAAAGGAAATGGCATCATCTCTGGTTTTACGATTTCTGGTAATTATTTTGACGTTGACGTGCTTGCTAGAGAACTAAGAATTCCCCCTTATAACCACGTTCCTGCTTTTACTCATGAAGATATTTGGCAAAAACACGGTGACGATTTTATGCTTTTTTTATCTGTGGCTACTTTCTTTTTTCTTGTACTTGCATTTTTGTATCGCGGAGCAAGATTTGAGAAAAAATATGCACAATCCATTTTAAATGTAACGCCAACGCCTATTATTGTTACAGATGGAAAATCTCTTATTGACGCCAACACTGCTTTTTTAAATTTTTTAGATTTTGAAACAGTTGAGGCATTTAAAAGTAAACATAATTGTATTTGTGATCTGTTTGAAGATGGTGATACACAGGAGTATCTCCGTGCAAATATGAATGATAAATCTTGGGTGGAGTATATTCTTGAAAATCCACATGCCGAACATAAGGCTAAAATAACAATTCATGGGATGACAAGATTTTTTAAAGTTGATGTTTCTGTTGTGAAATATAAAAATTTATTTCGTGCCATAGCTTTTTTTGATGATATATCACAACTCGTAAATCAATCTACAATCGACACACTCACAGGAATTGCAAACAGAACACATTTTAATCTTCTGTTTGAGTATTCTCTCTCGGTGGCACAGCGGGAAAAAACTTCGCTGAGCCTTATTTTTTTTGATATTGATTATTTTAAGAGAGTCAATGACACGTATGGACACCTAGTCGGTGATGATATTTTGCGTCATCTGGCAAATTTGGTAAAAAGTAATTTACGAAAAAGTGACATTATTGCACGCTGGGGCGGAGAGGAATTTATTGTCATTTTGCCAAAAAACTCTCTAAGTTCAGCCTCTCATTTGGCCGAAGAGTTACGAAAAAAAATCGAGAACGAAGAGTTTGCTGTTGTAGACCGTATTACATGTTCATTTGGAGTTACTCAGTATAAAGGCGGTGAGAGTGCAGATGAACTTATTTTGCATCTTGATAAACTGCTTTACAGAGCTAAAGCAAACGGACGAAATAGAGTTGAAGTAGGGTGAAGCTCCAGTTTTAATTAAAATAAATTAAAACCTCTAATTGTTTGATTTTTTTCATTTGTGCTACTTTATTATTTTCACTAGAGTGTAAGATTTTTTAGGCACTCTCATGCAAAGCAATATGAAGTTTATTGAGCGACTCAAAGTCGGGATGATTTGATTGTTCCTTTGAAGTGCCACTGAGCAAGCACTCTCCTAATTTACAATGCTCTTGACTAAGGGTTGGGAGTATGGAAGTTATTCGTTTTTCTAATTCTTAAATTTAAATAAATTGTTTTTAATTAATATTTGTTTAATGAATAGTTACTATTTTTTAAGTTACGATTATAGTCTAAATGAATAATTTACGAGGAATTTAAGATGAAATTTGAATTAATGTCTCTGCCTTACGAAGAAAATGCACTAGTACCGTATATATCAGCTGAAACTGTAAGTTATCACTACGCTAAACACCATGCAGGTTATGTCAAAAAGCTTAATACTCTTATAGAAGGAAGTGAGTTTTTCGGCAAATCTCTTGAATTTATAATCAAAAATTCAAAAGATGGTATTTTTAACAATGCTGCACAGGTTTTTAACCATGATTTTTACTGGCATGGACTCTCAGCAGAATCAACCGCTCCTTCAGCAAAACTCTCAAGTATGATAGAGCGTGATTTTGGTTGCATGGAAGAGTTTAAAAAACTGTTTTTAGATAAAGCTACTGCATTGTTTGGTTCAGGATGGGTGTGGCTTGTTTTAAATCAAGATAAAAAACTAAGCATTGAGGCTTTAGCAAACGCAGACAATCCATTAAAGTATGAAAAAATAGCTTTGCTCACATGTGATGTTTGGGAACATGCCTATTACATAGACTATCGTAATGCAAGAGCTGATTATCTTCAAAACTACTGGAAGCTTATAAATTGGAAATTTGTTTCTGATAACCTTGCTGAAGCAGAAGTTAACACAACGAATGCATAAGAGACTTACTATACAGGAGTCTTTATACAACAGGCAAAAAGTGTAGGAATCATATTTTCATCAGTAGCGTTTGGCATCTATTTCGTTGAGGTACTCAGATGAGTACGCAAGAAATAACTTTAAATTTTATTCTAATTTTTAATATTTTATTTCAAAACCACTGTTAAAAGTTTCGTCATGGGAAAACCTTTCTATCTTCTTAACAATGCTCTCAGGCGAGCCTTTTTCAAGTATCTCGACAAATCTGCTGAGGTCACTTTCGTTACATGCAACACAAGCTTCTACAGAGCCGTCTGAAAGATTTTTTACAAAACCGTTGAAATTTTCTTTGCTTGAGTTTTGAGAAACATTTTTTCGATAAGAAACACCTTGAACTTTTCCTCTTATTATAAATTTGTAATTTTTCATGAAAATTCCTTTTGTTTGAAATAGTTGGTTAAAAAAAGTCCGGATTATCTACCATGTTAGCTTGTAATTTTTCATATTCTGCTTTTGGCAAGTTTGCTACACTCTCTTTGTCAACAATTTGAATCTTAATTATATTATGACTCTCATCTCGTAAATATTTTAATATAAGTTTTCCAAAGGCGTAAACTTCTTGTTTGATAATTTTATCATTATCATTATAAGTTATAGATTCACCATGGAGTTTGCCATCGTCGTATACCTTAGTGCTTTTTACGCTTTTGTTTGCTTTAGGGATGAAATATTTTGTCTCAACCCCGTGTCTCTTCTCATTTACAAAGTACTCTGTCTTTGCCAAAACACCTTTTACGGTGAAGTGCTTAACTTCTTTTATGCCATCTGTTAAGGTTGTGAGTTCCTTGATGTAAGCGCTCTTGTCGTTGTGGTAATGCTTTGTTATAAATGTATCACCCTCATAATAAGTTTCAAATTCTAAATTTTTGCTAGGGTAATTACTTTTTGTATATTTTTCTTTCATAAAAGTCCTTGTAGGCGCAATTGTATCACATTTAGTGTCTCACTTACACAATCCACATGCCATCTTTGTAGACTACTTCATCACCAAGTGAAAAGCTATGTGTACGGTTGAGTCAAAACTCCGGAGTTGAATTTTCGCAATCTACCACTTGCCCTTGTTCTATGACAAGAGTAATCGGAGTTTTTGGACGGTTGACCTTGTATGTCATGTCACCGAATATAAAATATCTTTCGTATTTCCTTATGCACAAGCTTATTAAAGTTTACAAAAATCGCATCAGGCAAACAGCGTTTATATGCCTCTGACACAATTTTAGATAATGTGCAATCGGTGTCATATATCACGACAGCACTCTCATTGTCTGTGTGATGAAAGGCATCTTTTAAAAGAGTTTGTAAGTGTAGTTGGGTTTTGGAAATTAATGCATTCATGATTTTTTCTCTTTAATGGGGTTCTGTTTATTTGTGATTATAACGGGTTTGTTTTTAAATTTTTTAATAACTTAATTTTTGATGTATCAACAAACATTTTAGCTCTATGAACAGATAGCAGTTTTTACTATACTTATTACATTAGTATGAGGAGCAGATATGAAAGTAGTTATGAGTATTGCCGGTTCAGATTGTGGCGGCGGAGCAGGAATTCAAGCGGATTTAAAAACATTTGAGGCTTTTGGTGTTTTTGGCACATCTGCTATAACAGTTCTAACAGCACAAAATACGATGGGCGTTAGTGATATTTTTGAAATATCTCCCGATTTTGTTAGAGCACAAATAAGAGCAATAGTAAAAGATTTTGACGTGAGCGCCATAAAAATAGGGATGCTCTACTCTAAAGAGATTATAGTGAGTGTACGAGAGCTCATTGCTTCACTAAACATACCAATAGTTTTTGATCCCGTTTTTATCTCCAAAGCAGGCTCTACGCTTTTACAGCCTGATGCATTAGAGGAGATGAAAACTCTTTTTCAACATGTAACGCTCATTACACCCAATGCTTATGAAGCGCATGCACTTTTTGGCTACGAGTTTGGAGACTCTGCATCGCTAGAGCAGACACGAAAACAAAAATGCCCGGTATTGATAAAAAACCATGTTTTAGAACTTCCAACGGGTAAAATGAGTCTTGACCAACTTTTTTTTGGCAATCAAAAAAGAATCTTTCAAACGCCATATATTGATACAACAAATCTTCATGGAACAGGCTGTTCTTACTCGAGTGCCATAACGGCAAATTTAGCACTTGGACATACACTTGAAGAGTCTATACAAATAGCTAAAAACTTCATAAATGCGGCTTTACTGAGTGCCCCAAACATTGGTCATGGCGCAGGTCCAATCAACCATAAAGCCGGAGGCAAAGAGGTATGCAGATGAAAATAGCGGTTTCAGGGTGTCTTCTTGGGCAGAGTGTACGTTTTGATTCCGGTCATAAACGTGATGATTTTGTTATGGATGAGCTTTCAGAGTATGCTGAGTATATCTCATTTTGTCCTGAAAATATGGCTTTTTCAAACCCAAGACCTTCTATAAGACTTGTCAAAAATACAGATGAGAGTCTTAAAGTTCAGTCAAATAAAACGGGAGATGACCTGAGCGATACACTAAGTGAAGCTTCAAAAAAAGATTTGGACAATATTGCTATGCATGATTTACGAGCTATTATTTTTAAATCTAAATCTCCTACTTGCGGCATAGGCAGTGCAAAAGTCTACCTTGAGAATGGTTTTGCTGCAGGAAAAGACGACGGTGTTTTTGTAGCAATGTGCAAGGAAAAATTTCCACTTTTACCCATGGAAGAAGAGGGGAGACTTTGCGATGCATGGCTACGTGAAAACTTTGTAATGCAGCTCTATTCATACGACAGTTTTGAAAATTTCAAAGTTGGTGCAAATATGAAAGATTTAGTAGAGTTTCACAGGGTCAACAAATTTATGCTTCAGTCCAAGAATGACGTACTGTACAGAAAGCTCGGTAAAATCGTCGGCAACCATGAGAAAAAAACATTTACAGAAATTTTGTCTAAGTATGAGTTTCTTTTTAAAACTGCCATTGCCAAAAAAAGTTCTAAAGGAAAAACACGTAATGTATTAGAGCATATGGCAGGTTTTGTCAAAAGCTTTTTAGACTCTGAAGAAAAAATGATGCTTCACGAACAAATAGATGACTACGCGGCGCAAATAATTCCGCTCATAGTTCCGCTTAGCACGCTCAAACTCTATGCAAGCAAGTACGAAGTCGCTTACCTTTTAGAGCAGACCTTTCTCTCACCTTACCCAAAAGAACTCGCTTTACGCTCAAATGTCAAGTGTGTTAAATGAGACGCATCCTTTGGTTTAGAAGAGACTTACGAGTAAAGGACAATCCTCTTTTAGCTCTTGGCGGAGAGGTTTTACCTATCTTTATTTTCGATACCAATATTTTAGACTCTTTGCCCAAAGATGATAGACGTGTGAGCTTTATTTTTGGGCATGTGGAAATACTCAAAGCCGAACTCTTGGCATGTGGATTGGAGCTCAAGGTATTTTATGGCAAACCTGAGGATGTGTTTGACTCTTTGGCATGTGGAAAGTTTGATGAAGTCGTGGCATGTGGAGATTATGATGCCTATGCCAAAGAGCGTGATTTGCAAATCTCACACAAACTTCATTTTCGCTATATTCAAGATACCTATATTTTCAAACACGATGAGGTGTTAAAAGATGACGGCTCGCCGTA
The DNA here is from genome assembly GCA_001873135.1 of Helicobacteraceae bacterium CG2_30_36_10. GTDB lineage: Bacteria > Campylobacterota > Campylobacteria > Campylobacterales > Sulfurimonadaceae > Sulfurimonas. The sequence continues at coordinate 2,333 of MNYP01000129.1, read as the reverse complement.
TTTGGTTTTTACCCCTTTTTATAAAAAAGCCAGAATTGCTCTTGAGTCTAAAAATATTGAAGAACTGCTCATGGCAAAGCATACTTTGGCAGATGAAGATTATGAGGGCATTACAAAAGTGCAAAAAGAAAAAGTGACAAAGCTTCCCTTTGAAATGGCGAGCCTAGACTTTGAGCAGGTTAATTTGCAGATGCCAAGTCCACATGCCAAGCTTGAAGCACTCAAAGAAAAACTGCGCAACTATAAAGAACAAAGAGATTATTTAAGCAGTGATGTAACTTCACATCTGAGTGTAGATTTAAGTTTTGGAACTATCGGTGTAAGAGAGATTTTACGCTTTTTGTTTGCAAATAAAAATCTTGAGATAGAGCCATTTATAAGACAACTCATCTTCAGAGATTTTTATGCCTACGAGCTTTTCCACATGCCAAGAATCGAGAACCAAAACTACAAATACTCTTTTGGCGGCATAGAAGATGAAGAGAAGTACAAAGCCTTGTGCGAGGCAAAAACAGGTTTTCCGATTGTAGATGCAGGAGTGCGTGAACTTCTAAAAACAGGCAATATGCACAACCGTGTTCGGATGGTCGTTGCCTCTTTTTTTACAAAAGATTTGCTCCTTCCCTGGCAATGGGGAGAGCGTTTTTTTGCACAACATCTGCTCGATTACGACAAGGCTTCAAATGTTCTTTCATGGCAGTGGAGTGCAGGAACAGGAGTAGACCCACAGCCCTATTTCAGAGTCTTTAACCCATATCTGCAAAGCAAAAAGTTTGACAAAGAGGCTCTTTATATTAAACAATATGTACCAGAGTTAGGGCATGTGGAAGCTAAATATTTGCATGATGAAACGTGGCTTTTTTGTGCAAATATAAAAGGCTATCCAAAGCCTATGCTTCACCACAAGGAAGCGGCGAAAAAGGCTATTGAAGTTTTTAGAGTGTAAGTTCTATTGGGTACCGCGAACAAGTTCGGGGCTCATCATCTAAACTTCTTTAGCATTTAAAATTCGAGATACCGATAGTTATTTCACACTCTCTTGGCATATCTCAATACTGCATTAGCTTTAATCCCCTCAGACCGTCATTCCCAACTTGATTGGGAATCTAGCTAAAAAAGAGATTGAGTGAAAAGTGAAAAATATTTCAATCTGTCATATATTTCCACATGCCCTATGAAATTTGTTACCATTAAAAATATTTAATATTACTATAAATAAATTTTAGTTATCATTTGATGATAACAAATGAAACAGTATGAATGATTTAGAGTTTTTGCTAAATCTTGATAGCGAAGTTTATCCTTTGGATAGTGGTTACTGGGTAAAGTTTGAGGCAAAAAAAGTTCAAAAAAGTCAAGCTGTGCCTCATGGTGTGAAGTACTCTTTGACTTTACACGATAAAAGAAATCACAGAGTTGTAGGTTATGATAATGCCCATAGCTTTAAATCTTCTAAAAAATATGCTGCCAAAAAAGAGACTTTAGACCACATACACAAGAAAATTGATATTGTGGCTTACGAGTTTGCGTCTTCTGCACAGCTTATAGAAGATTTTTGGAATAGTGTGGATTATTATATAGCGAATAATTAAAAGGATGAAAAAATGAAACTAGAAACTTTAATAGTAGGGATAATGCCACTAGAACAGTACAAAAAAAGAACAATCGCGATTGCAAAAGGTGAGTATATTCCAAAAAAAGATGAGCCAAAAATCTGGTTTGAGTCTTTAAAATCAATGGCTCAAATACTCTCAAGCGAGAATCAAGAATTGCTTAGAATCATTTTGCTTAATAATCCGCAATCATTGAGAGAACTTGAAGAGCTGACTGGAAGAGCAAAGTCAAATCTATCAAGAACACTAAAAACTCTTCAAAGATATGGGATAGTGAACTTAGCCAAAGTTAAAAACACGATTTTCCCAGAAGTAAAAGCAACAAATTTTAAAATAGAGTTTGGGCTTGGAGAAGTGGGGTAGTTTTTATTGTTTTAGTCTGCTTTGCACCTCAGGAGAGAACCTTCATTCCCAACTTGATTGGGAATCTAGCTAAAAAAGAGATTGAGTGAAAAGTGGAGATTCATTGACTGGGTGTAGTTTGCTCTTTTATATATTCAAAGTATTGTGTTTTCATTTTGCCCCTCCACAATCTTAATCTCATCATCACTTAATCCATAAAGTTCATAAACCATTTTGTCTATTTCTTTGTCGGTTTTTTCTATTTCTGTTTTAAATCCACATGCCAAGGTTTTATCGTTTTCAAAGATGGCTTTCCAGTCGTTTTTGAAGTTGCGTTCTTCTAGTTTGTCGGCAAATTTTATTTTTTTGGCTTTTGTG
>MNYP01000139.1 GCA_001873135.1 Helicobacteraceae bacterium CG2_30_36_10 | reverse complement strand
ACTTCAGTAAAGTATATGATGAAAATGTAACACTTGCGGACGTAAAAATCAAAGCTGTTATAGTTCCACATGCCGGATATATTTACTCCGGTTATACAGCAAACATTGCCTTTAGAATTTTAGAAAAATCTAATCTTAAAAACTTTGTAGTTATCGGTCCTTCCCACAGAGTTGGATTTCAGGGAATAAGCCTCTGCGATGCGCAAAGCTATGAAACACCTTTTGGAAATATACAAAGTTCTAAAAAGTTAGCTAAAGAACTTAAAGAGAAGTTTAACCTTAGGGCTATTTTACATCCACATGCCGAACATAGCACAGAGGTACAGTTTCCTTTTATTAAGCATTATCTGAGCGATGCGAGTATTGTAGAGCTTGTTTACGGAGATGAGACTCCCAAATTTATAGCACAAATCATAGATTTTTTGTTAGAAAAGGAGGATTGTGGAGTTATTATCAGCACAGACCTTAGCCACTTTCACTCTCTCTCAGAGGCTAATGAACTAGACAATATATGCGTAAATGCCATAGAAACTTTAAACATAGACCTGCTTCACCGCGGATGTGAGGCATGTGGAATGATAGGCGTTGAAGCGATGCTGCTGAGTGCTAAAAAACTCGACTTAGTGCCTGTCATACTGGACTACCGAACAAGCGCTGATGCCAGTGATGACGTCAGCAGAGTTGTTGGCTATATGAGTGCTTATTTTAGAGCTGCCCTTTAGCTAGTTGTTTAGACTAAAGCAGATATGCCGCCGGACTTTTCTATTAAAGCCATAATGTTTTGAGTATCCATCCCTCACTAAAAAGAGAAATAAATACTCAAAGCAATTCACTCAACCATGAAACAAGCCAGAAATTATTTAGAACAAGAACACCCAAAAGTGCCCCGCTAAAGAGTAAGAGAATAACATTTTTTGTATAAAGCGCAAAAACTATTGCTAAAAGGGAGGGGAGTAATGAAAGTGTGCAAAGCTATATGATTAAAACTCTATGGCTAAAAGAACCAAGCCAGGTCGTCCAAACTTCTCTTTATAAAGTTCACACTCGCGCTCTTCTATCTGTTTAAAGCCGAGTTTTTTATAAAAAAGTATAGTCTCCAAAGAGCCGATTTCAACGATGCTTTGTGCTATCCTGTACCCTTTTAACCTAGCAGTTAGCAGACTCTTCTGCATTAAGGCTTTTAAAATTCCGACATCTCTGAAATTATCTGCTTCTTCCATAAAATCAAACATTAGTGTTCTAATGTTTAAGTTAAAAGAACAACTGTCAATAACTTCCAATTGCTCTGAAATATCTTCTTCATATCCGATTTCTACTAAGGACTTTAAAAACGATTCTCTATTTGATATTCTAGGCTCATAGGCGCATAAAGAACCCACTGGCTGCCCATCAAGCTCTGCTACTAAAAAATTACTGAAATGACAACGGTTTTTAACTGCAGTTTTGGCAAGTGCTTCCAAATTTTTTAATACTACCTTATCCTCACTAGTTGAAAAGAATAAATCAAATATACCCACTTTCTTTCCTGCCCTAGAGCTTTGTAACATCATCTTTGCTAAAAAGGGTGCATCTGCAACCACTGCTTGTCTTATTTTAATACTCATAACTTATTCCAATTCAAAAAATTAACTAAACTCATATCAGAGCAACTCTAAAAATCTTAGCCTCTGAAGCAGTCTAGAGTTTATAGAGATGCCCATAAAGTAATAGTACCATACTTTATGATAAAAAGTTTCTTAATTCTTATAATATTACAAATTTTTCTCTATTGCGGTGAACAAATACTCCTCGTTGCAAGTAAAAATTTACACACTTGAAAAGCTTTGCTTGAGTGCTATGAAGATGGCAATAAATTCTTTGATACAATAGTTAATATAGGAGAAACGGTCTTGGATGGGGCTTAGGGATTGTTGAATTGACAAAGAAAAGTTCTCAGTTATTTCACTGAGTGCTTTTTTATATAGCAGTTGTAAACTCTTCTTCTTTGCTCATATGGTCTTTAGCTTCGATTCCCATTAAAGAGAGTCCAGTTTTTAACGAAAGGGCTACTACAAGAAAGAGTTTAAGAAGTTTGGCTTCATCTTCATTTCCGATGATTCTGCAATCATAATAGAATTTATGCAGTGATGCTGCAAGTGCCTTTAAGTATTCAGGTAGTTTTTGAACCTGACGAGAATTAAAAGCGTCTTCTATTATTTCAGGAAGCAAAAGTGCATCGAACAGTAAACTGTCTGCATTTTCATCAAGACCTTTAAATGAGGATTTTAAAATCTCTTCTTTAGTAAAGTTACTTTTTGAAAGAATTGTATTTATTCTGGCATGTGCATACTGTATATAAAAAATAGGGTTTGAGCTGTCTTGCTTTTTAAACTCTGCTAAGTCAAACTCCAAAGCAGTATCGCTCTTTTTAGATGCAAATATAAATCTAAGTGCGTCAGAACCAATCTCTTCAACTATATCACTCATAAGTATTACATTACCAGCACGTTTGCTCATTTTATAGGGCTCGCCATCTTTGAGCAGACTTACCATCTGAGAAAGCAGTACTTCAAGTTTAGCAGAGTCATAACCGAGAAATTCTACGGCAGCTTTAACGCGGGGTATATAACCATGATGATCAGCACCCCAAATGTTTATATAGTGTGCGTACCCACGTTCAAATTTTTGATTGTGGTAGACTATGTCTCCTGCCAAATATGTAGGACGACCATCCTCGCGGACAACGACTCTGTCTTTTTCATCGCCCTTGGACTCTGAAGCAATCCACATCTTGTCGTCTTTTTCATAAATGCTATCGCCCATCTTGTGTAAAACTCTCTCCCAGTCATCATATAAAGATGACTCGTTTACAAAAGTATCAAAGAAAATATTCAAATCGCCTAAATCTTTAGTAATGATGTTCATAACACCGTCTTTTGCCCAAAGTGCAAGCTCTTTTTGACGAGATTCATCGCTTAATATTTCTATACCAAACTTTTCTATTGCACCGTCCACAAGGCTTGTTAAATACTCACCCCTATAATAGCTCTCAGGATATTGAACATCTTCGCCTAAAACAGTTGCACGTCCTTCAAGCTGAATGGAGAGTCCAAGTAAGTCAATTTGATTTCCTGCATCGTTTACATAGTATTCGGCGGTAATGTCGTACCCTAAATGACGGGCAAGTCTCAAAAGTGTGTCTCCGTAAACTGCACCGCGGGCATGACCGATATGTAAAGGACCGGTAGGATTTGCACTCACAAATTCTAAGAGGATTTTTTCATTTTTTTCTTGCTTGGCAAAGTCTGTTTGATTTTCTAATGCCCAAGTGCCGTATTCGCTTAAAAAGTTTTCACTTAAACGAAAGTTTAAATACCCTTTTACTGATTCAACACTAGAAAAAACATCATTATTTTCAAAAGAAGAAGCGAGTTCTTCTGCAATAGCCATAGGAGATTTTCTTAACTCTTTAGCCAAAGAAAAAGCGATTGGAGTGGCAAAATGACCAAAAGAACGATCTTTTGGCTTTTCTAGAATAACTTCACGACCGAATTTTTCACGCAGTAGCGCCGATACTCGTTGTTTCAAAGCTTATGCTTGCGTAGTAGTTTTAGGAGCTTCAGTAGTTGCAACTTCTTCGTTTTTCTCTACTTTTTTAGGTTTCTCAGTAGATGCGACTTCTTCTTCATCTACCTCTTTCATCTCTTTTTTGAAGTTTTTAATCCCTTGACCAAAACCTTTTGCTAGTTCCGGTATTTTTTTAGCACCAAATAATAAAACTACAATTCCTAATATTATTAATAATTCTGTTCCGCCAGGCATTCCCATAATTGTTTCCTTCTTTTTTTTTAAATTAAGTCAAAAAGTATAGCTACTCTTTGCTGTAAATACTCTTATCAAAATGCAGTATATATAAATTATTGTTCTATATCTTCCCATTGCTGCACAAATTCATTTATTTTGTCAGTTGGTATTTTAATTCTTGCTGTAATTGCAATTTGTCTTAGTACATCTGCTGCTACTTTTAAATTATCATTGATAACTAAATAATCGTACTCAGAAATTCTTTGTACTTCACGCTTAGCCATCTTAAGTCTATCTGTCATAACCTCTTGAGAGTCTGTTGAACGAGCTTCAAGTCTTTTTTTAAGTTCAGACAAAGTAGGAGGCGTTATAAAAACAGAGGTTGTAATATCTCCAAGGCGGTTATTTACAGCTGTATTTCCTTGAACATCAATATCAAAAAGAACAAGTTTACCGTTGTTTAATGCTTCTCTAACAGGCTTTAAAGATGTTCCATAATAATTTCCGTGAACAGTCGCATATTCTAAAAAATTATCGGCTTCTATCTCTTTTTTAAATTCTTCAACTGTTGTAAAATTATAATGAATACCATCCACTTCATTACCTCTGATTGGACGTGTTGTTGTAGATATTGAAAAATAGCATTCACCGATATCCTCTATAATTTCTTTTAATAGAGAACTTTTACCGGCGCCGCTAGGACCCGATAGTACCAGTACTGCACCATTTTTTTTATACATTAATGATCGCCTAATGTTATATTAATACTTATTTTCATGCCGTTTAAAGAGGCTGCTACATCTTCATTTGTAAGAGCTTTGAGAAGTTTTTTCAAAGACTCTACCCCTTTATTTTCATTTGTCGCCAATTCATTGTTAGTTAACTCATCAAAATTGTTAATATCTACTTCGGCCTCTTCTATATTTTCAAGTTCTTCCAACTCTTCTACTTCTTCACCAATTGCTAATTTTAAATCTCTCGTATTTAAAGAATCGATATCGTCTATTTCACCCGTAGCAATATCAAGCAAAGTCTTTTCATCAAGCTCGCTTTGTAAATCTTCTTCACTTAGCTCTTCGACTGCACTCTTAATTGTATTTTCAAAGTCAAAATCATCTTCTAACTCCTCAGAAGGCTTCTCTTCAAAATCAAGATCATCCAACTCGTCTAATTTCACATCATCAGTGTCTTCTTCACTTAAATTATCAATACCCAGCTCCGATAAATCATCTTCTAAAAGTTCTTCTTTAAGATTTTCTGGCTCTTCTGTTAAGGTGTTAATCTCTTTAGTCTCTTCTGTTAAGTTATCATCATCATCAAATTGTGTTTCAAGGTCATCTTCTAAATCTTCTGAGGGTTTTGCTTCCTGATTACTTGGCAGACTTTCTTCAAAGTCTCCCAAAATATCTTCTTCAAGATTGTCTTCTGGTTCACTTCCTGGCTCAAATAATTCTTCTTCTTCTAGAAGGTCTTGAACTTCTTGTAACTCATCTTTATCTAAAACACTTTCATTTAGATCATTATCGGAATCGTCTAGTAATTCGTCTTGCAAATCGTCTAGACCAAGTTCTTCATCAAAATTAAAATCTTCGTCCAATTCCAAATCTTCTGAAAGCGCTTCTTCCTCAATGGAATCATCAAGATCTAAGTCAAGACTAAGTTCATCCTCAAGAGAAATGTCACTATCTTCTTTAGGTTCATCAGTTAATGAACCAAGTTCTTCTATCTCCCCTAATTCCATATCATCAGCCTTGCTTTCATATATTTTTTCTTCTAAATTAATTGAACTTGCTTCTTTAGCAAATACTGAGAACAGTTCAACCAAGTCAGTTGGCAAAAATGGCTTTGTTAGTGTTGAAGAGAACCCCTCTATATTTTGGGCATCTCTGGCACATATATAAAGGGATTTGTTAAAATCGATTTTTTCTTCTATTTTAGTGAATAAATCTTCACTGTACATAGCATCATCAACGACTACAAGGTCATATTCTCCAACTTTCAATTCATCAACACTGCTCACAATATCTAACTCATCAGAAGTTTTCTGCGCACTTAAAGTTACCAACTTGTTGACAACTGGGTTATCGTTTAAAAGTAATATTTTCACTTCTTTTCCTTTGAGGCAATATGATAAATTTTATAAAAACCCTTTGGGCACCATTGTATCAAAAAAAAACTAAAAAAACATTTCTAAGCTGTTAAATGCTTCTAGCATCTGACCTTTCAAAATAAGCATAGTAGTTGTTAACGTGGCTATTAAAACCACAAAAGCAACCATTATTTTTATAGGAAATCCAATCACAAGAAGGTTAAACTGTGGCATAGTTTTCATAAGCATACCAAATATAATATCTTGTAATAAGCTTAATGCTGTTATAGGAAATGCAATCATAAATCCAACCATAAACATATTTGATGCTGCATGAATTATATAATTAAACAGGTCTTGGCTCATAAGAAACCCGCCAAGAGGAACACTGCTCAGTGATTTGTCAATAAAAAGTAGGAGCCAGTGGTGTACATTAATAGCCATTAAAACCATCAAACCTAGTAAGGATAAAAATTGAGAGATGATTGGCATTGAAACGCCAGATTGCGGGTCGATTGCACTTGCCATAGAAAACCCCATCATAAAAGATATTTGTCCGCCTGCAAACGTTAGAGCATTATATGCAAGTTGTAGCACAATCCCAATTACCAAACCAAACATAAATTCACTCAGTATGGCGATTAAAATAGTTATAAAATTTATTTCTATCTGCAGAGGAGGCATAGATGAATAAAATACGATAGTGAAAAAAAAAGCCATAGAAGCTTTAATAGTCATAGGAATATTTTGGTGAGAAAAAATTGGTGTAGCTATAAAAAGTGCGGCAAAACGAAAAAAAAGAAGTACAAAACCGACTATATAGGTATCAGAAAATATTCCTGCCCAATTCATAATCCTTGCCCCTAACCAAACAAGTTATTTAACTTGTACAAGTTTTTTATTTTCAAGTCTATATACTTTTTTGCACTTATAGGCCAAGACTTCATCATGCGTAACAAGTATCATACCCGCATTAGAGCTTTCACAATATTCGAAAAATAGATTCATCACTTCATCCGCAGTTATTTTATCTAAATTGCCGGTTGGCTCATCTACAAAAAGCAGACGCGGTTTTTTAGTTAAAACCCTCGCAATTGAAACTCTTTGCTGCTGTCCGCCTGAGAGTTCTGTCACTTTTTGATTGATGCACTCACTTATTCCAAGTCTATTTAAAAGTTCCTCTTCTATCTTTTGATGAGAGAGTATTGCGGCAACTTCGAGGTTTTCATAAGCGCTAAATCCTTTAAAAAGGTAATGAGACTGAAAAACTAGACCCATGGAATCTCTTTTGATTTTCGCTAATATCTTTTTTGATAAACTCGCTATATTCTTACCTAAAATAGAGACATCTCCACTATCAGCTTTTAATAGTGTTGAGAGTATATGAAGAAGCGTCGATTTTCCGCTTCCGCTTATACCAATAATAGCGATAGACTCTTTTTCATCTAATTCTAAAGATACATCTTTAAATAATTCATATTCAAATGTGTGTGATATGTTGGTTGCGGATAATAAATTCATAAAAGGATTATAGCAAATATAGCTAAAGATTTAGAGAGGGTTAATTAAAAAAGTGGGTAAGGAAAAATCCTTAGCCCACTTGCGCAGCAACTTCTGCAGCAAAGTCACCTACGACTTTCTCAATTCCTTCACCAACTTCAAGGCGAATAAACTCTGTAATTTCAGCAGTTCCACCAAGAGACGCAGCAGCTTCACTAACAGCTTCAGCAACTGTTAATTTGTCATTTAAAACATAAGTTTGGTCTAGTAGCGCTTGTTCTTTGTCAAGAGTCGTATTATCAGAAATAAAACGAGCTATTGAACCAGGAATAATTTTATCCCAGATTTTTTCAGGTTTTCCCTGAGCTGTTAATTCAGCTTTGATAGCAGCTTCAGCCTCAGCTAATACAGCATCGCTTAACTGACTCATAGAGATATACCGAGGTACATTCTTAAGAGGTTTTTTAAGACGAGAAAGTTCTTCATTCTCTTTTTTAATTACTTCGATTCTTCCTACAGTTTCAGACTGAACATAATCAGCATCAAAATCTTTATAAGAGAGAGTTGTCGGTTTCATTGCAGAGGCATGCATAGCAACTTGTTTAAGCACAGCTCTCATACCTTCTGCAGTTTTTTCACTGTCACATTTAGCAGTAACAACAACAGCAATACGGTTATTTGAATGAATATAACCGTTAAGAGCAGTCGTTGCATCAGCTTCAAGAGTAGCAAAACGTCGTACTTCGATTTTTTCACCAATCTTAGCAACTGCAGCTCTGAATGTATCAGCAAATGGACTAGCCATTAAAGTTTCAATATCAACAGGTTGTGTATTGAAGATTTCTTCAGTTGTAGCTTTAACTAAGTTTTTGAAACCTTCGTTTTGCGCAACAAAGTCAGTCTCAGAGTTGATTTCAACTACGGTAGCTTTTGAGTAATCATCTGCGATTTTAAAACCGGCTAGACCCTCAGCAGCTACTCTGTCAGCTTTTTTAGCTGCTTTAGCGATACCGCGTTCTTTTAAAAGTTCAGTTGCTTTTGCCATGTCGCCATCAGCTTCAACTAAAACTTTTTTACAATCCATCATTGGTGCATCAGTTGCTGCACGCAACTCTTTTACCATTGCTGCTGTAATTTCTGCCATGGTTATACTTCCTCAGTTGCTACTGGAGCTACTTCTACTTCTTCCTCAGCCATTTCTTCTTGGGCAGGAGCATTTCTAAGAGCTTTACCTTCGTTGATAGCCGCAGCCATTTCACGACAGAAAAGTTGAATAGAACGGATAGCATCATCATTACCGGGAATTGGATACGTAATTAAGTCTGGGTCACAGTTAGTGTCTAGTGGAGCAACAACTGGAATACCTAAACATCTTGCTTCTAAAACAGCAATGTGCTCTTTTACTGCATCAAGTACAAAAAGCATATCTGGAAGTTTTTTCATACCACGGATACCACCGAAATATTGCTCAAGTTTCTCTTTTTTTCTAGTAAGCATTAAAGCTTCTTTTTTAGTTAAAAGATTGATTTGACCATTTTCTTGCATCTCTGCAATGATGTCAAGTTTACGAATTGATTTTTGAATAGTAGGGAAATTTGTAAGCATACCGCCTAACCATCTGTTATCAACATATGGCATACCACACGAGATAGCTGCATCTCTAACAGAAGCGCTCGCTTGCTTTTTTGTACCAACAAATAAAACTGTTTTGCCTTCATGTGCTGCATCAAGAACAATTTGGTACGTGTTACGGAAATAACGAAGTGTTTTTTGTAAATCTATTATATAGATATTTTTACGAACACCGAAAATATATTTTTTCATTTTCGGGTTCCAACGACGTGTTTGGTGTCCGAAGTGTACACCACATTCTAAAAGGTCTTTCATAGTTACCATGGGTAATCCTCAAAGGCTAATTTTTCAAGCCAGAAATTTCTAGAGAAACTTTTTGCTTTCGCAAAACCGTATTCTCTAGTTTTGTTAGTTAGTCTTTAGTAATGTCGAACAATTATCTCTAAAAAGAGGGTTGCACTAACTTTTGACACATACTTGTTAATATTTTCAACCTAAGGAAGAAAAATCCGCGAATTGTACTAAAAATATATTTAATTATAGCTTTCATCATGATAGTATATTTTGTTTGGCATGTGGAAATGATTATTTTAGGAGTGTAACTTCATTACTATTTTTTATACAAGTAACAGGCGGTTAACAATGATTTTATATTTGCTGTTGTATAGTATCACATTAATAACATAAATTATTGTTATATTTGTGACAAATACAAAATCAAAAGGATAAACATGAATAAGACCTTAGTACTGTCGTTAGCCACCATAGCTCTGCTAGGAACAAACCTAAATGCCGAGTCAATGTATACTAAATTTCAAGCTCTTGAAGATGAGATGAAGAGTTTAAAACTAGAAGTCTCTGCACTTAAAAGTGCAAAGAAAATTGCAAATAGCAAAATAGAAGATGATGAAGACAAAATAGATGCTGTTGAAGTAGACAAAGATTCTGAAGAAGCCCAAGAAGATGAAGAAAAAATGGATGTTGAAGCAGAAATCGAAGATATTCATGGAGCTCTCTCAGAGTTAAACAAAGCTACTTCCGGCAATCACTTAAAATTCGGTGTTGATTACAGATTTGCCCTTGATAATATGCAGTACAAGATGGCTGATGGCTCAGAAGAAAACAACGATGCCTTTATGACAAACCGCTTATGGATCAATATGGACTGGGCGACAAATGAGAACCTTAGTTTTACCGGGCAGTTAGCTTACAATAAAGCTTTTGGTGCAAGAAGCGGAGCAAGTACGGGAAATAATTTTGAAACATTTGATTGGATAGCAAACGAAAATGCTTACGATGACACCATTCGTGTTCGTTCAGCATACTTCTTATATAGAAATGATACTTTCTTTGAAACAGAGGTGCCTTGGACTTTTAGTATTGGTCGCCGTCCCTCAACTAACGGACATTTAATAAACCTCAGAGATGACGATCAAGCAACTTCTCCAATGGGTCATGCCATAAATGTTGAGTTTGACGGTTTAAGTGCCAAGTTTAGTTTCGACAATTGGGTAAACGGTATGTATGTAAAATTTTGTGCAGGTCGTGGCATGAGTAATGCCGCGCCAAAGTTTGCAGCCGCGCCTTATAGCACGGTCGATTCAGGAGCAAATCCAGATATAGATTTGATTGGACTAATATTTGTCCCTTATGATAATGGGCAATATGCAATCGCAACACAATACTACTTTGCGAACAACCTCATAGATGATTCAGATGGTAATGCAACTACACCAGGTTTTGATACAGTCGGCGGGCTTCACAGTGCTACTATCAACTTTAAAACAAACGGAATCGGCAATGAGATAAGTAATTTCTTAGATGATACAACTTTCTTTGTGAGTGGTGCTATGAGTGTTACTAATCCTGATGGTGGTAAAGGTATGCTAGGTTCAGCACAGAGAAAAGCAGGATATTCTGCTTGGGCTGGGCTACAATTTCCATCGTTAATCAGTGATTATGGCAGATGGGGTTTAGAGTATAACTACGGCTCAAAATACTGGAGAAGTATCACCTACGGCGAAGACACAAACATAGGTTCAAAAATGGCAACTCGCGGTAGTGCTTATGAGGCTTATTTTACGGAGTATTTGGTAGATGATATTTTGTCCTTGCAGGTTCGTTATACATATATAGATTATAACTACAGCGGCAGTAACGGATTTTTTGGAAATACTACAGGGGCGGCTATGAAAATAGCTGATGTGATGGATACACCTATGGGAAATATTGCAGGAAGTGTCGTTGACACAGCCCAAGACATTCGTTTCTATTTACGTTATAAATATTAGAACATCTCGGCATGAGACGGTTAAAATAAAGTGAACGACTTCACTTTATTTTAGACTATAATTCCACATGCCGTGAATGAAACTATATAGCTTTTAATCTCTCTAGTTCAGCTTTGACTTTTGCAACATGCTCTTTGACTCTTACATTTTCAAAAACAGCTTTTACGATTCCCTCAGGATTTATAATAAAAGTAGTTCGGACTATGCCCATGTACTCTTTGCCGTAATTTTTCTTCATCTGCCAAACGCCATACTCTTGCATCATAGAAGTATCTACGTCACTTAAAAGTGTAATGCCTAGCTCATTTTTTTCTATAAAACTGCGATGTTTTTTTGTACTATCGGCACTCACGCCGATAATAATTGCATCAAGCTCTGAAAAATCAGGCGCTGCCTCGGTAAACTCACAAGCCTCCGTTGTACAGCCGGAAGTACTATCTTTTGGATAAAAATACAGAACTATCCATTTCCCTGCAATATCTCTTAAACATATCTCTACGTCGTCTTGGTTTGGCAAACAAAATGGCGGTGCTTTATCGTCTATTTTTAACATATTTTTTTCCTTTAGATATCAATAAACAAATAAAAGAGCATAAACCCAAATACCTGTAAGAGAGGTCATTACAACACCTGCGAAAGTCATCATTCCTACTTTTTTATGCGTATTTGTAGCTAGCTGTTTTTTTACCATTATTATGGTAACAGTCCATATAATAAGGGTTATAATAGCTATAGCTATGTGAAACATCAAGACTGCAAAAGCATAGTTATGTGAAATACTACTGCCTTGCATAAAAAGGTTAAATCCACCTCCAAACCTTACACCAAACTCAAAATAACTTACTACGATAACAGAGAATATATATATAAAAACCTGTGAAAAAGCATGAAGTTTATAACTTTTCTTTCTTGCAAAATATATAGCAACTGCAACAAGTAGTGGCAATAAGGCAACTATTAACGTAACTAAATCCATAAAAAATGGTGCTCTGGTGCCAAAAAAACCTTGTTGAAACATATATTCCATATTACTCATATTCTAATCCTTAATAATTTTTGTTTTTTGATAATAATAATACCATGAACCTAATAAAACTAGTAAAACTAACACCGTAATTGTGATTTGTTTTAGACATGTGTCTATTAATGCTTGATTTTCACCTATAAAGTAGCCTAACATTGTCAAAACTAACGCCCATATGCCGGCACCCAATGCGGTGTAGGTTGAAAATACAGCTAAGTTCATACGCGCCATTCCTGCGGGAATAGAGATAAGCTGGCGAATTCCTGGAATAAGTCTGCCCATAAAAGTAGAAATTGCTCCGTGTTTTTCAAAGTAATTATCCATTTTAGCTAAGGCATTTTCATTGATAAAAAAATATTTGCCGTATTTTTGCAGTAGTCTTCTGCCTAGAATAAGTGCTAAATAATAATTAATAAAGGCTCCAACTAAAGAACCGCCTAAAGCACTCACCATAATCATTCCAAGATTCATGTCGCCTTTTGAAGCCAAATAACCGGCAGGAATGAGCACTATTTCACTTGGAAAGGGGATAAACGAACTCTCAACTGCCATAAGCAAAAAGATTCCTACATAACCCCAGTCAAAAATCAAATCGACCAACTCTTTTGCTAACTCTCTTATCATTTAACACTCTCCATTAAATCTTTTATCATCTTTTTTGCAACATCTTTTTGCGAATACTCTAAAAGTCTTTGGCTCTTCTCTTTTAAATCACTCTCTAAAATAGTAAATAACTTCTCTTTTAAATCATCTGCCTCTCTCTCACACCAGCCTAAATCGTGTTCTACGATAAACTTGGCATTAAAAAACTGATGGTCACCTGCGGCATGTGGATATGGGATATAAAAAGCAGGACAGCCGTTTGTTGTAAGCTCCCAAAGCGTACTTGCCCCCGCACGGCTTACCGCCAAGTCGGCATGTGCAATTAAATCAGGTAACTCTTTTGTAAAGGCATGAAGTTCAACTGTAACATCCGACTTTTCATACTCCGCTTTGACTCTTTCATAGTCATTTTCACCGGCTTGATGTATTATTTTTATACCTCTTTTTTGAAGCTGGCTTGCGATGCTCAAAGCTAAGTCATTAATAGCTTTTGCTCCATGAGAACCGCCTAAGAAAATAATAGTATTGAGTTCTTCTCTCAATCTTGCAGTTTTATAAAAAATATCTTTTACCGGGTAACCTTTAACCAAACTGTTTTCATCGTAGGCTGATATAAATCGCTTTGCTAATGGCTTTAAAAGAGAATTTAATTTACCCTCAACTGCATTTTGTTCATGTATAAAAAGAGGAATTCTTTTACTCAAAGAGGCAAAAGATGCAGGGGCTGCTGAAAATCCTCCAACACTGTATGTGGCTGCAATGTTGTGCTGTTTTAAAATTTTTCTTGACTTGAGAAAAGCTTTAAAAACTTTAAAAAGTGCTTTGAGCTTTGCAAAACCTTTCTGGTTTACTACGCCGCTAGTCTCTAAAAAATAAACATGAGAAAATGCGCTGTGCTTCTCAAAATACTTTTTGTCCTGTCCATGTGTTGAACCTATAAAAATAGCTTCATGTCCCTCTGCAACAGCAGCTTCAACTAAAGACTCTGCAATCATCAAATGACCGCCTGTTCCTCCACCTGTTATACATAGTTTCATTGTAAGTCCTCTTTTTAAGCTTCTCAAATTGGGGTTATTTATGACTAAGGACTTATTTCTTCATCTTCGCTTTTTTTGATGCCATTAAAACCATACCAACTCCAAAAGCTGCGCCAAGCATGGCTGAGCCGCCATAACTTAAAAACGGAACTGAAATACCTTTAATCGGAGTAATCCCGCTGATTCCATAGGCATTTACTAAAAATGAAAAGGACAAAAGAAGCCCTATTCCTAAACTAAAAAGATATATGCTCGTATTTGCAGAGCGGTTTGCAATCTTAAAAATTCTCTGTAACATCCACATAAAAATAATCACAACAAACAAAACGCCCAAAAAGCCAAACTCTTCAGCCAGTCCGGCTAAAACAAAGTCAGTATGAACCTCGCTTAAAAAGCCAAGTTTAAAAGTCCCGCTTCCTACTCCCGTACCGAAAAACCCGCCATTGCTTATGGCGTTGAGCGAGTGCCCTATCTGGTATGGTTCTTCCTCTGTTGGAACTCTTAACTGCCTAGCAATAGCTGCGGGAAAAAGTTCAAGAACACTATTTTGCGCTAGTGCCCACCAAGATTTAATTCTTAAAATTCTATGTTCAGCGGTAAGAATAAAAAAAATAAAAAAGAGAAGTGTGGCCGATAAAATACTAAAGAAAAATCTAAAACTACTACCCGCAAATATAAGCATAAAAAGCAGAGTAAGCCCTAACACAACCACCTGTCCTAAATCATTTTGGACAAATGCAATAATAAACATAGCTCCGACAAACACTACTGCGTAGGGAGCAAAACGGATAAACTCGTTTCTTAATCCCATGCCATCGTGGTGACCTAACTTTCTTGAAAAACTCCAAGCTAAAAAGTAGACAAAGCCAACTTTAAAAAACTCTACAGGAGCCAATGAAAAACCAAAAAATTTAATCCATCTTTTTGCTCCGCCAACGGCAGAAACTAAAAAATCCGGCAAAAATGGCATAGCAATCATTAATATCGTAGAACCTATAAAAAGTGTAAAACCGATTGGTTTTAGCCACTTATCCGGGTCTAATTGCGCTAACCACCATATTAGAAATATACTTAATGTAGCAAACCCAGCCTGCCTAATGGCAAAATGGAATTCATTAACTCCAAAACGAAGTGTTACGTAGGCAGATAGTGAGTAAGAAAGAATTACGCTTATGGTAATTAAAATGGATGCCAATGTAAAGAGTTTTCTATCTGGCATTATGGTGAACCTATTTAATTTTGTTGATTTTTAGAACAAACTCAACTTCCGGTTTGGAGATGTGCAACTCTCGTGAAATGGTATCTAAAGAAATGCCCTGCTTGTATAACGAAAGAATTTTCTCATCATCATTGCCGTGAATCGAAGAGGGAATAGAAATCTGCTTCACGCCACTTTCTACCGATGATATCCGTGCATCTATTTGGGCATCTATTGCCTGAACGTCTTCTTGCATTCTTTTGAGCCCAAGTGAAAGAGGCTGTATCATGTCATACACACTTCTCTCAATCTCTTGGTATATCTCTTCATCGTTCATTCTTTGTGAATTTTCTTGTATGCTTTGCTGCGTGTCAACGACTTTCTTTTTTAAATAATATATGTCTCTGTTTAACTCTTCGACGACTGATGCTACAGAATGAATATTTTTATGATACTGGGAATCTTTTGTAAATACATAATAAAGAAGATATAAAATCATCCCTGCCATTGCAACTACGACATACTCTATTGTTATAAAATCAAAGTTCATCTGTTCTCTTTAGCTTCACGGATTAGAACCCTCTCTCTTGCTGTTAAATATGCACCCCACTCTTTTTCATCTCTATCATGCATTTTAATTATATGGGCTAAAGAGTCGCTTTTTGCTTCAAAAAAAACTCCGATGTCTCTTTTAGGATGTACAGGCATCTCTATCCTGCCATAATATTCCTCTCCCTCTTTAAGAAGTTTTTCTCCGAGGTTGAAGTGTTCAAAGCCTATGGAGTCGATATTCGCCTGCGTACTTAAGGAGATGCGTTTTGGCTCATCGCCTTTTAAAAATCTCTCCAATGAATCTATTTTGTTATGAAGTTCTACAATAAGATTAAGTAGTACAGGATCGGTCTCGGAAGACTCACCTCTAGCCTTTGCCAATTTCAGCCATTGGTTTATTGGATTATCATCAGAATCACTCAGTTGATGGTACTCTCTTAAGTAGCCTTCCGTGTCAATGTTTGCTTCACTAAATACTATGCTAATGGGTGCAGGAACTAAGCGAACACTCATGCAACAACTTTATCTATAATGATTAAAAGAAAAAATGCAAACCCGAGATAACCGTTAATGGTAAAAAAAGCACGGTCAATCTTAGCGAAATCTTTTCTCACTAATGTATGCTCATAACTAAGCATAAGAGCAGCGACAACTACAGCAATATAAGCAAAAATGCCAAGTCCTGCAACCCAGACAAAGAGTGCCCAAAAGATTACGCAAAGCATATGAAAAAGTGAGGAGATAAAAAGTGTCGCATCAACTCCATAACGTGAGGGAACAGAGTATAAATTATTCTCTTTGTCAAAATCAATATCTTGCAACGAATATAATAAATCAAACCCTGCAACCCAAAAAATCACCCCAAGACTTAAAATCACAGACCAGGCAGGAATACTCTCAGTAACTGCAACAACTCCGGCTATAGGAGCCAAGCCCAAAGATATTCCAAGCACAACATGTGCCATTGAGGAAAATCTTTTAAAATAAGAGTAGCTTCCAAGTACTATTAAAATCGGAACGCTCAGGTAAAATGCCAGTGAGTTTATCATATAGGCAACCGCAATAAAAACTACCGCATTAATAATAATAAATATGACAATACTCGTCGAATCGAGTCTTCCATCAACATTTGGACGCTGCGCCGTTCTTGGGTTTTTTGCATCTATATCGATATCTGCATATCTGTTGAGTCCCATTGCAAAATTTCTGGCGCTCAGTGCCGCCAAAGCACCCATAAGCAAGAGCCAAAAACCAAACCAGCCATCGGCTGCTACAATCATCGCGATAAAGATAAACGGCAAAGAAAATACAGAGTGTTCAAACATTACAAGTTCGTTAAAATCTTTTAGTTTATTAATGTATTTTTGCAACTTTTACCCTTCTGAAACAATTCACTCTTATTTTATCCAAAGTTCATTTAAAATGATATAATTTTGTCATGAAACAGCTTGCTATTATTGGCCCCACTGCATCTGGAAAAAGTGATTTAGCTGTAAAAATCGCAAAAAAAATTAATGCTTATATTTTATCTATAGACTCTTTGAGTATTTATAGGGAGATTGATATTGTCTCTGCAAAACCTTCAAAAGATGAACTTCAGAGCCTTAAACATTTTGGTATCGATGTATTAAATCCGGATGATTATTTCAGTGTTGACATTTTTATAGACCTTTACAAAGAAGTTATTTCCACATGCCAAAGAGATAAAAAGAATCTTGTAATTGTCGGCGGAACATCTTTTTACCTGAAGTCGCTTATACAGGGATTATCCTCACTTGCAACAGTAACACCGGAGATATCTCGGCATGTACAAATTAAACTCCAAGACAAAAATAGTTATAATTTTCTAATAAATTTAGATGAAAAATATATGAAAAATATAAGTGCTAAGGATTCCTACAGAATTGAAAAAGCACTTTTAATATATGAAGCGTCCGGGTTGACTCCTACTGAGTGGTTCAGACAAAACCCTCCAAAACCTATTATAGAAAATTTAGATATTTTCAATATTGAAGTTGAGAGAACTCTTTTAAGACAAAGAATTGCTCAGCGCACTTCTAAAATGATTGAAGCAGGTGTAATAGATGAAGTTTGTGCCTTAGAGCAAAAATACACAAGAGTTCCACATGCCATGAATTCGATAGGGATTGTAGAAATTTTAGAGTTTTTAGATGGCTTGTGTACAAAAGAAGAGATGATAGAAAATATATCGACGCATACAGGGCAGTTAGCAAAAAGACAACAAACTTTTAATCGTACGCAATTTGAAAATATCACCAGCGCATCATTGGATGAACTCGAAAGTATAATTTTAACTAAATCTTTTTAGCATCTTTTGCTAATTGTGCCCAAGCTGATGCAGGGTCTGCTGCAATTGCCTCAGAGTACGCCTCATCTGCTTCGTCATCCCGCCACAGTTTGCTGTATGTTGTTCCAAGAAGGTATTTTTGTCGTGATCTTTGATTAGGAGTCAACTTAACACTGTCAAGTGATTTTAAAATCTCTAATGCCTCGTTAAAATTTTCCTTATTCAAATAAGCCTGATACAGTGTAAACTCAACAAACGGACTTTGAGCAAAAGAGTTGGATGCATTTTGTATTTTCACAACTGCTTTAGCATAATTTATCACTAAATTATCATCCTTTCTTTCATTGCCAACCGCCATAACAGCAACATATCTCTCAATATCTTTGTAGTTAGTACCATACTCCTTCTCTATTGCGACAATTGTTTCAAGCATTTTAGTGCTATTTTCCACCCTTTGATAGGTGTCAAAAAGCATTCTATATATATCTTTATACTCAGAATCTTTATTCTCTTCAATCAATGAAATCAGCTCTTTACCTGCTTCTATCACTTCGCTGTAGTTTCCGGTTGAGAAATCAACTTTAATGTATCTATAGAGCCATTTTTTTCTCTGGAGTATATCTTTTGACTTTATATGATCAGCGGCAATATTTTTAGCTAATGTATACTTTGCACCTTTCATAAAGCACTCATACAGTCCGTCATCCCACTCATTTGAGAGGATTATATTGTACTGTGAGGATAAATCAATAACCTCTTGGCACTCTTTGTTTTTTAAGACTCTTTTCATAACTCCGATAGCTGAATCTTGTATGATTGTATCTATGCCCGGATAAACTTCTTTATCTAAAACGAGTAAAGACTCTTTTAATTCTAAAACCTCGCTGTACATCTTATTTTCTAAAAGTAATTTGGCTTTTTCGT
Source organism: Helicobacteraceae bacterium CG2_30_36_10 (assembly GCA_001873135.1). Taxonomy (GTDB): domain Bacteria; phylum Campylobacterota; class Campylobacteria; order Campylobacterales; family Sulfurimonadaceae; genus Sulfurimonas. Next base: position 13,733 of record MNYP01000139.1, on the reverse strand, counting down.
ATATTGCTTTATTGCCTATTGTGTCCCCGGGATATGTATCTATTAGCTCATTATATTGATTCAATTTAGTTGTTAAATTTGCATCTACATTATCAAAGAACAAAGCATCCTTCGCAACCTTTATCTCCCCTTCAAATTCTCCATCTTGAAACTTGTCAATATACTCATTTAAAGCTGCCAGTGCTTCTTTTTTCTTATCTGTTTTACAAAGCCAGAGAGCTCTATCTTTAAGCAAAAATTCATACTCATCATTATCTTTTTGCATCTGATCCAATAAGGCTTTGGCAATAGTAGCAGCAGTTTCATAATCATTTTCATCAATAAAAGAGTATATTATATCCATAGAAGATTTGTAATCCTCAATAAAGAAGCTTGGCTTTGAGCTTAGTATTTTCATAATATACTCAGAGGCTTCTTTAGGGTTTGAATATGACACTTTATATTTAGCTAGCTTGTAAGCTGCATTTACAGCTATATCTATATCTTTGGTTTCCTCTAAGGCTTTTTTGTAGAAGTCCAATGCTCTAGAAGAAGCTCCGGAAGCTTCTAACATTTCACCCTTGTATATATATCCCCATTTTGTATAGGGAGACTCTTCATGTTCACTGAAGAGTCTGTCAAAAAAGTAATCCGCATCAATACTCATATTAATCATATGATAAGATTTAGCAATTAAAGACAAAACTTCCGCCACATTTTCATCTGAAGAGTAATTTCTCAAATAAATTTTGGCAATATCGATGACGTTATCATAGTCTTCAAGCTTAGCATATACTTTTATTTTATACAACAGCAATTCACTCTTAAATAAGGTATTGGGATACTCTTTGAAAACTTGATTGATAAGCTCTAGACTCTCTTCATATTTTTTTTCATTATAGCTCTTCTTTAGCCGAAGGTAATCAGTAACATCTCCTATTTTTTGAATATGAACCGGGTTTCCTTGAAGATCTATGCTGCCGACAAAGGGAAGTACATCATTTGCAAACAATAGTGGAAAATTAATAGAGACTTCTAAGGCTTTTTCACTTTTAATATAAGGTAATTCATCTTTATATCCAACTGCCATCCAGTGGTTTGACATGGTAGTATTGGCTTGGTATATTTCATTCTCACTGTTAAGATTAAAAACCATTGGATATAGCTTAATTTTCTGGTAAGGCGTTATTATAAGAAAAAAAGTTTCATTTTTTATTTGTGGGTGTATCTCAAAAAAGTCATTCTGTATTTTTTTGAATTTATTGACCGGTTGTTTTGAAAAGGCACAGATAATTTGAGTAACTACCCCATAATCGTTTTTGGTTTCTTGACATAAAAAAGAGCTGGAATCTTTTAAATGCAGCGTTGAATATTTATGAAAATTCTCTTGAGCACCGGTAAGTGAAACTTCCAGTGCAAAAAGATTAAAGCTAAGCAAAGCGAAGAGGATGTACTTTAACAAATTCTCTTCCTTTATACTATGCGGGGTTACAGTAGAGTCTTAATATCCACTGTTATATACAAATGTCGTAATAAACTCTAAAAGTGGGTTTAGTGCAACTAAAGCAAAAACAGTTCCTATAGCTGCAAAACCAATTATTGTTTTAAGTGCTAAAGTAGCATTAATAGCATAAACATGTTCATGATTGCCCGTTACAGGCTCTTTCATAAACATATATACTATCAATTTCAAGTAATAGTAAGCTGCAATTGCGGAGTTTAGTGCCATAATCAGAGCGAGAACTGTATACCCACTGGTCACTGCTGAACTAATCATATAGAGTTTACCCCAAAAGAGTGCAAAAGGAGGAACTCCTGCAAGACTTAGCATAAACAGCCCCATTATTACCGCAGCTACAGGTGATTTTTTTATCATACCTGCAAATTTGTCATAAGAATGGTCTGTTCTTTGATGATTTGGCAGATGTTTTTGACGAGAAATCCAAAGCATACTAAATGCACCAAGGTTAGTAAAACTAAAGAGTATCCAGTATAGGAAAAACGCACTGTTTGATTGCGTAGTGCCAATCAGTATAGCCGCCATTACGAATCCGGCATGTGAAATTGAACTGTACGCAAGCATACGTTTAACATCAGATTGGACTAAGGCCCACATATTTGAAGCAGTCATTGTCACAACAACGGCAATATATAAGATAACTTCTAACCAAACTACACCGCTGTGAATTAAAAATTCAAAAAATCTCATGGCAACTATAAAGGCAGCAATTTTTGGGACAATCGACATATATCCTGCGAGTGCTGCACTGGCACCCTCATAAACATCCGGTGTCCATGTATGAAAGGGAACTAAAGATACTTTAAAACCAATTGAACCTAACATAAATACTGTACCCACTAGGACATAGCCCATATCAGCATAATTGCTTGCAGCTAAGACAGAAGCTATTTGATTGATTTCAACAGAACCTGTCAAGGCATAAAAGACCATTGAGCCAAAGCTAAAGAAACCTGCAGCTAATGCACCCATAGTAAAGTACTTTACGGCCGCTTCAAAAGATTTGTCACGGTTGTGCATTGCGATAAGAGTGTAGAGTGCTAAAGATGCTGTTTCTAATCCTACAAAGATAAGAATTAAATTATCTGTCGCAACCATAAACTGGAATCCGCTAATCATAAATAAAAATAGTGCAAAGAATTCTGGATAAGAAAACTCGTGAAAACGGCTATGCGTTAATGCCAATGGAATAAACAGTAATGAGGCCCCAACTATAATAAGCTGAGAAAGTATTGCTAAACCGTCTATAAGCATTACATCAAATACACCCATAACAGTGCCGTTAACTGCAAATATACCTGCTGACTCTGCTATAGCTCCCAAATCGAGAAGCAAGAAGAGCAAGCTTAGCATTACATATAAAGTTTTATCTAAATTAGGTTTAACTATATCAATGATTAAAATAAACAGTGCACCAATGATTGGAATAAGCATTGGTGCTAGAGTCATTAAGTTTAAAGACTCTAAAGAAACATTTACCGGTTCTAACATTAGTTTGCCCCCTGCGCTGAAGTTCTAGTAATTTCTATAGCTTTAACAAGATTAGGAATTCTAGATTTTGCTTCTTCTGTAATAGATTTATCATGCATTAGTTGCACAATAGATTCTACAGAGTTGTTAATTGGCTCTAAAATTGGTTTAGGATAGACACCCAACCAAATCGTAATAATGACCAATGGAATTAAAGCTACAAGCTCTCTTTTATTTACATCAGGAAGATTTCTGTTGGCTTCATTTGTAACTATGCCAAAAAACATTTTTTTGTATGCGGCTAACATATAAATAGCACCGACAATAATAGCGATACCTGCTAACAAAGTTAAGATATGTGACTGTTGATAAAATCCAAGTAAACTTAAAAACTCACCTACAAAGTTAATCATAAGAGGCATACCCACAGCAGCCATCATCATAATAGCAAAGATGGTTGCGTATCTAGGCATAACATGTGCCAAGCCGCCAAACTCACTCATCATCTTCGTATGGCGTCTGTCATAAATAACCCCAACAAGCAAGAAGAGAGCACCTGAGACAATACCGTGTGCTATCATTAAGAAAACTGAGCCTGAAATACCCTCTACATTCAAAGCAAATGTACCAAGAATAATAACACCCATATGCGATACTGAAGAGTAGGCAACAAGTTGTTTAATATCTTTTTGAGCATAAGCAACCATCGCCGTATATATAATCATAATGATTGCTAACACGGCTATCGGATACATGTAAAATACTGATGCGTCCGGGAAGAGGGGCAATGAAAAACGTATAAAGGCATACGTACCCATTTTAAGAAGAATTGCCGCCAAGATTACAGAACCGATAGTCGGTGCTTGACCGTGAGCGTACGGCAACCATGTATGAAATGGAAACATCGGTACTTTAATAGCAAAACCGATAAAGAATGCCACAAACAACCAAAGCTGAAATGACTCCGGCAATATTAATCTGTACCAGTCAAGAATTGCGAAACTCCATGTGCCTGTTGCCTGAAAATAAAAGTATGCCATAAATAGCATACCTACAAGCATAACAAGAGAACCGGTAAAGGTATATAAGAAAAACTTTACAGAAGCGTATACTCTTAAAGGACCGCCCCACGCACCGATTATGTAAAGCATCGGTACTAAAGACAATTCCCAAAATATATAAAACACTATCGCATCAAGAGCCACAAATACGCCTACCATTGTCATTTGTAAAAACAACAAAGTAATAATCATATTTTTTTCGTCTTTAGTATCGGTTAAAGAGGCAATCCCTATCATCGTAAAGAATGCTGCCATAATTATGATAAACAAAGATATTCCATCTACGCCTAAAATGTAGTTTATTCCAAATGCTGGAACTAAAGGCAACTGCTCCATAAATTGCATGCCAGATACGTCTGAATCAAAAGAGAACCATAGCCACAAAGAGAGTGCGAACTCAACAGTAGCAACTGCCACACCATAAGCACGGATACTATCTTTTTGAATTGCAAATCCAAGGACTGCCGCTAGTGCCGGAAAGAAAATTAAAATTGATAAAATATGGTCTAACATTTATTGAACTCCTAAGCCTGAAAAAATTAACTTAATTTCATCAGAATATCTAACTGCAAGTCCAAAAACCACAGCTAGTGACAATAAAGCAACAGTACCTGCTACCATCCATTTTAGCATAGTTGACAAATTACCACTCTGCATTGTTCTTGTTTTTTCACCCGTAGAATAAATAATATTTGCAATACCGTCTACACTTGCATCTACAACTTTCATATCTACATGCTTCCAGAATACCTCTGAGAGTTCTCTATATGGTTTAGAGATATACTCTTCATACACATAGGGAATATAGTACTGGTTACTTAAAATCTTGTAACATAAACGGTTTTCCATTTTTGATGTACCATTAGGAACGGTTATACGGTTATTTGCGTATTTTTTATAGGCAAAGGCTATAGCTAAAAGAACAAACAGTTGTGTCCCTATAGTCATAATCCAGTAAGTTACAACACTATGCACATGGTACTGAGTCGCAGGAAGTACTGCCGTTACCATCTCGAAATAGGTCATTTTGAATGAGCCGGCAATAATTGCTAGAATAAGCAAAGGGCTCATGGCAATAAGAACAAACTTGTAGGCTTCATGAGGATCTATACCAAAGAGTTTATATCTCTCTTCGCCGTGGAAAATAAGTGCCACGAGTCTAAATGAATAAAAGGCTGTTAAACCTGCGGTAAAGAGTAATACTGAATAGATAATGTAATGATGTTCAATCAACGAAACTTCCAGAATTAAATCTTTAGAGAAGAAACCAGCAAAAGGATAGATACCTGCAAGTGCCACTGAAGCCAAAGTCATCATAATAAATGTCCACTTGAGCGGTTTTTTAAGTCCCCCCATTTTAAACGGATCAAGTTCATCATGCATAGCATGCATAACATTACCAGCACCAAGAAACAGAAGTGCTTTAAAGAATGCGTGAGCCATGAGGTGAAAGAGTGCAACCCAGTACGCTCCTAAACCGGCGGCTACAAACATGTAGCCTAACTGAGAGAGAGTCGAGTATGCAATAATTCTTTTCATATCACGGTTCACAAGAGCCATAGACGCCGCGAATAGTGCAACAAAGGCACCAAGACTTGCAATGAAAAGTCCGACATGTGGAATAAGATCATACAAAGGATTTGCACGAACTACAAGGTAAACACCCGCAGTAACCATAGTTGCAGCATGAATAAGTGCTGAAACCGGAGTCGGTCCTTCCATAGCATCTGCAAGCCAAGTATGAAGCGGAAACTGGGCAGATTTACCCATAGCACCCACAAATAAGAAGATACCCATCCATGTCAGTATTTCAGAATTTAAAGCCGGCATTACTGCAAAAGCTTCGTCATACTGAAGTGTGCCTGTGTTCCAGTATACTAAGAAAATACCAATTAACATTCCAAGGTCGGCAATACGGTTCATAATAAATGCCTCATTAGCTGCCCAAGTCGCACTCTCTTTGTGATACCAGAAACCGATAAGCCCCCATGAACAAAGACCAACACCTTCCCAACCGATAAAGAGTCCTGCAAAGTTATCGCTCATAACAAGAATCATCATAGAAAACACAAAAGCAGAGAGCCATGCAAAAAATCTGTTGAAACTTTTATCGTGGTCCATATAGCCTATTGAGTAAACATGCACAACCGTTGAAACAACCGTTACAACCATCATCATTGTGATAGAGACCTGATCAACTACAAATCCAAAAGGTATGTATAAATTACCCGTTGCTATCCATGTCATCATCTCAACATGTACAATATCTCCGCCACTTAAAATATTTACTAAAAGAATTGTACTTGCCACAAAAGATGTAAAGAGTAAGAGACTTGGAACTACGCCTGCGATTAAACTCTTAGGAGATGCGGCAAAAAGAGCTGCAAATAAAGAACCGACAAGCGGTGAAAATAGTGCGATATATAAATATAGTTCCATTTTTTTATCCTCTCATCGTTGACATTTGTTCTAGGTCGATATTGCCATGACGTTTATGCCAAACAATTAGTAGACCAAGACCTACGGCAACTTCTGAAGCAGCAATTGCTATTACGAAAAAAGCAAACATCTGTCCTGTTAAGTCACCATAAAAGTGAGAAATCGCAGCAAAAGATATATTTACAGAGTTAAGTAAAATCTCGGTTGCAAAAAAAAGCATAAGAAGGTTCTTACGACGGATAACACCTACTAAACCAATAGAAAAAAGTATGGTAGATAACACAAGATAGTGATTGAGTCCTATTTCCATCATAACAGTACCTTTTTATTTTGTTCATTTTTCAATTTCATAACTTCATCATCACTCATGAGAGTAAGTGATAAATCCATTTTCTTGCCCGCTAGTACAATACCTGCAATCATTGCAACAAGCAGCATCACCGCAGCAACTTCAAAAGGTACTAAATATTTAGTAAACAGAACCATTCCTACTTGCTGAGTATTACCGGCACCCTCGATTATTGGGTAGAGAGCTGTAATGTTATTTGAGACCATAGGAGCAGCGAAGATAACTACTACTAAAGTAGCTGCTATTGTGCTGAGTCCAAAAACAATGGCTCTATTGCCTTGTTTCTCTTTTATATCTCTTGTAGTATCAAAAAACATCATACCAAAGGCATACAGAGCCATAACTGCTCCCGAATATACAACGATTTGAATCGCACCTAAAAAATCAGCACCTAAAATAAAGAAAAATGCTGATATAAAAATCATTCCTGCCGCTAACGCTGCTAATGCATACAATGCCTGAGATGTTGTGACCGTAATATAAAACATCGATATTGTTAAAAATGCAAACAGATAAAAAGCTATCGCTTCAAACATAACCTAACTCCTTAATACGCTAGAGGCGTTTTTTTCATACGCTCATCTTCATGTGGTGTGATTGCACCAAAACCTTCAAATTCCAACTGTTTGCCAGCCTTCATTGTATCTATAGGTGTTAACATATCTTCATATAGTATGAAATGCTCTCTTTGTTCGCTCGCATTTTCATACTCACCACCGTGTGTAATCGCCAGTTCTGGGCAAACCTCTGCACAGTAACCACAAAAAATACATCTACCTAGATTGATGGTGTATTGACTAACCTCTTTACGAGAATATTCATCAATCTTCGTGTCCATTCTTATACAGTCAGAGATACAAATCTTTTCGCAAAGTCCACAACCGATACATCTTTCAGTGTCGGACTCCCATAATCTTTTCATCTCATGAACAGCACGATAACGTGGACCAATCGGCATCTTCTCCAATGGATACTGAATTGTATGAATATCAAACTTAATCATCTCACGAAGAACTACCCATAGACCGACAAAAAGCTCACCTCTAAAAGTTCTCTTAACTACTCTCTTAAATTTACCCCAACCATCGGTAGGATAATCTTTGATATCTACTAAATAGTAGCTATCATTAACATTTCTGTTATTAAATTGCTCATTATTCATTCATATCCCCTTAAAACATCATAATAAAGCCAGTGATTACGACATTAATCACGGCCAGTGGCATAAGTACTTTCCAACATAACCACATCAACTGATCGGGTCTAACATCCGGCCATGCAGCTCTTGTCCATAAGAAGAAAAAGAAGAAAAATGCCATTTTAGCTAACAAGCCTAGGGCACCTAAAAGAGTTCCATCCCCGTATCCACCTAAGAAGAGCAATGGAATCACAAATGAGAGGAAAAACATATTTGCATACTCACCGATTGCGAAAAGACCCCATCTCATACCTGAGTACTCAGTTCCAAATCCATCAATAATCTCATGATCATTTGCAATAAGATGAAACGGTGTACGGCCGGTTTCAGCAAATGCTGCTATCCAAAAAAGAACAAAAGCAAGAGGTTGGCTCCAAACAATCCAATTACCGATACCCCCAGCCTGATATTCATTAAAATCTACTAAAGATAATGAACCCACTAACATAATCGGTGCTAAAATTGACAAACCTGTTACAACTTCATAAGAGATAAATACAGCAGCCCCGCGGGCAGCTGAAAGGAGTGAAAACTTATTTGCAGAGGCCATACCGCCAAGAAGCGGACCATATAAACCGACACCCATCATACCTAGTATATATAATATACCAATATTGATATCAGCAACTATTGGATGGACTGTGTATCCAAATAGAGTGAACTGAGGTAAAAAAGGAATTGCAGCCGCTGCCATAAAAGCGGTGGCCGCTGTAATTACCGGTGCAATTTTAAAGATAGGCGCTACAACATTCGTAGGTATAATATCCTCTTTTGTAAATAACTTTATACCATCTGCCGCAACCTGCAAAAGTCCATAAGGTCCCACATTCATCGGCCCTAAACGGCGTTGCATAAATGCGAGAATCTTTCTCTCAAAATAAGTCCCAATTCCTGCTAAAGCAGAAAATACAAGTAAAATAACAACGACTTTTATAACCGTTTCTATTAAATATGCAGTATCCATATATTACACCCTTTCTATCGAAGCTGTAGCAAAGCGATAATTACTAAACATAGCCCCTGAATTTAATTTAGAATCAAACGTTGGTAAGATAGCTATGTTACCGGCGATTTTATTATCACTAACAATACTAAGAACTATTTCACCAAATTCATTTTTAACTTTCACTCTATCCCCCTCATTCAATTCAGATTTACTTAGATAAGCTTCACTCATATAAAGTCCGCTAATCTCATCAAGATTAGTAGCTTTATTTGTGAATGCACTGAATTGTCTTACCGGATTTGCAAGATAAATAAGTGTGCCTTCTAGTTTCTCTTCACTAAATGCTTCTACGTTTTCATCACCACTTACACTTAGGGCTATATTATCTAAAACATAGCCTCTGACTTCCGTGCCGTCATTCTTGTAATAGTTTGGTAAGTTGTCAAATATTTCTGCCCTAAAGCCTTTTGCAATAGGTAGTTTTACAGTATATTCAACTACATTTTCAGCTTTTAGTCCCAATGCATTTGCAATATCATTGAGTTCGTAACCATTGTATGAAAGTGCTGCATTAGTAGGATTAACACGCTTGTTTATGCTGGTTAATGTCCCCTCTTGCTGATTAATTGCCGGCATATCTAAGTCGCCATTACCTAATGCTGAGAGAGTAAAATCTCCGCTTGTGTTGTATCCAACACTATATTCTCCACGCACTTCATCAAGTTCACATATAAGTGCTACGCCTAATGAGTTTGTTAAAGGCGGAATCATTGTAAGCTTAAAGTCGCTGTATTTTTCTATGAGTGCAACTAAGCGAGCAATATTTTTAGAATGAGGATGAGTATATAAATCTTGCCCAACCATTAAAGCAAAAGTATCTTTTTTCTTTAAGTTTTTTTCTAACTCTTCTTCAAATTTGGCATCAGTTCCAACTATTTTCAAAAGAGCGTTTTCATCTACTTGCACTTCTTTAGAAATTTTCTTTGGAACCATTTTAGATTTTTTTACTTCAATCTCTTCTTCTTCACCGGTTTCAGAGTTGAGTTTCATCTCTTTAGTTATTTCAATCACTTCTTCTTTAATAGTCTCTTCAACTGTTACAGTTTTTTGCGAATGAAATGAAGCTAAGTATTTTGCAACAGCTGCGGGAAGCTTAGTTTTATCTGCAAACAGATCTAAAATAAGATATAAAACTGCCTCTTCTTGCAGGGGTGCATGATTTACACTGATAATGCTTTTTCCCATTCCATCAATAACAGGATCACTTACAGGGTGAAAGTATAAACCGGCACCTTTATTTACAGTCATAGAGTTATTGAGTGCGTATCGTGCATTTGGGTTATCACTTTTAAGTGCCGCTCCAACGGAGATAACAAAGTTTGAGTTATGAACAGCTTTTAAATCACTGCCGTATAAAGAGGTTCCGCTAACTTCACTATAATCTTTTAAGAATGTTTGAAAAGCTTTTGCTTCTTTGTTGATAAGCTTGTACCCATTTTTCTCTTTTAATGCTTGTAATAAATATGCTTCTTCATTTGTAATAGTTGAAGTAAATTCAATAGTGTCGGCTTTTTTAAAAGCTTCCAGAGCATTTGCAAATGCTGCTTCATCTTTGCCAGCCACTCTATTTTCATAATCAAATCCGTAACGGCCTGCACCACACAGAGATACATAGTTCCACTCGTTCATAACACGGTAAATTTTATCTTCAGGATTTTGCACACTGGTATGTTTTACATCATACATAATTTGACATCCGGCAGAACAGTGTCCGCACGTTGCAGGAATCTGTTTTAATTCCCAAGCATTAGATTTATACATAAAGTGCGTATCAACCAAGGCACCGACTGGACAAACAGCGGCACACTCGCCACAACTTGTACAGTCAAGCATCTCTTCGCCGCTAGTTAAACCAATAATTGATTTATTAAGTTTATTCCACATGCTATAGGCATCTTTTGGCATACTCTCTTTATAGATATCATCTAGTGGGTCACCACCGCGGGCTACTGTTTTTAAAGAGTTGTCGCCAATCATATCTTTACATACAGTTACACATCTTTCACAAACTATACACAGCCCCGGATCGTAATGCAGATGTCCCCAATCTTTGGAGCTTCTATCTATATCTTTAACAGCATAGCTCTGAGCATCTACACCCATTTCAAGAGTATAATTTTGCAGTTCACACTCGCCTGATTGGTCACATACCCCGCACTGAAGAGGATGATTTACATCATATACTTCCATGATTGCACGTCTTTCACTCTCTATAGTTTTTGTTTGTGTTGTAATATTCATGCCGTCTTTAGCTTTTGCATTACAAGAATAGACCTGTTTACCATCAGCTTCAACGAGACATATGCGACATGCTAATGTAGGACTACACCTTGTCAAATAACATATAGCCGGAATAAAGATATCATTTGCACGAGCTGCGTTTAAAATAAACTCACCCTCTTGCGTTTGAACTTCTTTACCGTCAATATTTATAGTAATTTTACTCATGTACTACTCTCACTATTTTGGATTTTTCATATTTATATCTGCTAGCATCAACCATATCATCAAATGTTGGGTTCAGCGCTATAGTACCCTTAAGAGTGCTATCTAGCTTAAATACTCTTTGAATTGTTCTTGATCCAAAAGATATTTCAATTTGATCACCATCTGAAATTCTAGCCGCTGTAGCAAACTGTGCTGAACCTCTTAGCGATGCATCTTTTTCTAAGAGCTTTGTTTTACTAGTATAAGTATTAAACTGTAAAACAGGGTTAGAATGGTAGATAATAGTGCCGTTAAATTCCGGTAAATCTTCAACAAACTCTAATTTTCCATCCATTATGCATTCAACTTCATCAAGAAGGTAACCACGTTCGTCATCTCCATAAGCAGTTAAATAATTTTCTAAAGAGTCAAATTCAATCTCTTTAAAACCATTAACACTACCTAATTTACTTGTACATTCAATGGTAGTTTCATGCTTGATTCCACATGCCAAGGCAAGATTAGCAAGAGTATAGCCCTTAAAGCCTAAGGCGACATTTGTAGGTAAAACTCTATTATCTATACTAACAAAAGTTCCCTCTTGCTGATTGAGAGCAGGCACATTCAAGTCAGCCTCACCAAGTGAAGATATTGTAAATGAACCCTTCGCATTATATCCAACAACGTTAGAAATATCTTCATCAATGTCGAGTGTATTAATTAAAGATACGCCCAAACTATTCACTTCGCTTGGAACAACCACTACTGAAAATGTGCTATATTTTTCAATAATTGCAACAAGTTTAGCAATATTGCAAGAGCGACTATGTGCCATCAAATCGTTTCCAACTACCAGTACACGATTTTTTGCTCTTAAAAAAGAGTTTGACATAAACGCTATCTCTTCATCACCTATATTACTCTCGGCTGCAAGATAGCCTAAATCAAGTTCATTAAAAAAAGCTTTTTCATCATCAGACAAGTCAGAATCTTTTAAAATTTCATTAGCAAGCAGAGCAATAACTCCCTCTTCTGAGCCTACTTCATACTTCAAAAACTGTGTTACAGTATTTTGAAGCAGCAGATCTTCTATAGGGTGCGCATAAACTATCTTAGCTCCATTATGTTTTCTTGCAGTGGTAATCGCATATCTAACAGCAGGGTTGTCAGTAGAGATTTTAGTTCCAATAACGATAACAGCATCTGCTTGCTTGATTGCGTCAAGAGATCCACTGTAGTGCTTTTTGCCGCTTACACTGCTGTATGAAGCCATAAATTCTTGAAGCTTTCTGGCATCTTCATTAAAAAGTTTAAACCCTAGCTTCTCTTTTAACTCTTGTAGAATATACGCTTCTTCATTTGTAATCATTGATGAAAAACGGATGGCTTTAGCATTTTTCACAGCTTCTATGGCTGCATGAAAGGAAGTCTCATCTTTTTGGGCACAATTTTCAAAATCAAAGCCAAAACGACCGGCTCCACATAAAGATGTAAATTCGAAATTATTTTTAACTCTATATATAGCTTCTTCTCCCTTGACACCGCTATGTCTTGTTTCATACTCTAGTGAACAACCGCCCGAACAGTGTGCACACGTCGCAGGAATACGCGTAAGTTCCCATGCATTTGCACTATACTGAAAATCTGAACTTACAAGTGCACCAACCGGACAAACAGCTATACACTCTCCACAAAAAGTACAATCAAGCGTGTCACTGTTTTTAGGAATTATGACAGAGCTGTATCCGCCAAACTTAACTTCTATTGCATCATCTCCAATCACCTCATTACATACATGAACACATTTCTCACACATAATACATAAGGCAGGGTCATAATTGATAAGTCCCCAATGCTCAACACTTCGATACTGATCACGAGTACTGAAGTTTTGTTGACTTACAGCAAATTCTAATGTTTTATTTTGTAAATCACACTCTCCAGATTTATCACAAACACCGCACTCCAAAGGGTGGTTAACATCATAAAGTTTCATAATGTTTGTTCGTTCTTTTTCCAACTCTTGCGTGTTAGTAATTATCTCCAAGCCCTCAATCGGTGGAGTATTACAAGAGAGTACAAAACCTTCTACTCCCTTGGCCTCTACAACACACATGCGACACGATGCACACGGTGTAGTTTTTGCAATGTAACACATGGTAGGTATATAAATATCATTTTTACGAGCTACTGTTAAGATAGTCTCGCCTTTTTTTGCTTTTACTGAGATACCGTCAATTTTAAAATTAATCATCCATCCCCCTCTTAAGTTGCTATCATTGCAA
>MNYP01000096.1 GCA_001873135.1 Helicobacteraceae bacterium CG2_30_36_10 | reverse complement strand
TAATATTCCATTCTCATTAAACTGTACATTTCCAAGATACTCAAAGCTTGTGTTAAAACCGGCATCTGTTGCTATTTGCTGCAAAAGTCTTGTTGTTGCTTCCTCTTCATCATTTCCATCCATAGATGAAAAAAGAATTTTCCAGCCATCATATCTCTCGTTAAAATTATCTGTGTCGTCAAAAAGAGTAATAAGCCTTTTGAAATTATTGCTTATTGCTTCGTAGACATTGTTAAATTGCTTCTCTTCGTCCATCTCATTATGCTTGAGTATTGCCCACTGGAGGAGGGCCGTTTCAAACAATCCTGTTGGTGTGTCGGCATTGAACTCTATAAGTTTGATGGGCTTATCGTCGATGCCTCCGGCTAAATCAAAACGTCCATAAATATGCCAGTGGACATCATTGTCCCAGCTCTTTTTAATAATATCTACAAGGTTAAAAGGAATTCCAAGCTCAAAAAAAAGCTCATTTTTTATGACATATTCAGCAGCTTCTACATACATATCATAGATTGCATTTGTAGCTTCATAATAAGCTTCTGCTTCATCTTGTGAAATTTGAACGAGTTCATCACTTACATATTTACTTCCATCACTGTCCGTATGCCATGTGAAGCCTAACTCTTCAAGTGTTTTATCCTCTAGCGGATTTACTTTTTGTAGTGTAATCATCATTAACCTCCGAAAAATCCGCCGCTTCTTGAGGATGAAGTAGATTTTCCTCCAAAAAAGCTTTTTTTGCCGGAACCGCTTTTTGCAGCACTTGAGGCAGCTGAACGGCTGTAAGCACTTTTGTTTGAAGTGGCAGAGTTTTTTGCAAAATTTTTGTTATTCATCAAAGCATTTCCTATCATGTTTCCTAAGAGTGAGCCTGCTGCAACGGCTAAAATGGTTCCAGCCAAACCCATGCCGGCACTTCCTCCGTCATCTTTGAGTGTTTCTGAATTTCCGCTCTGAACTTTTTGGTACTCTTGTTCCGCCAGAGCCTTCATTTCAGCTTCGTTCATAAAACGCTCAATAGGGTTTCCGTTTTCATCTTTTTCACGAATAATAGCACGACTAGGACCCTCTGTAGGCATCTCTTCGACTACGATATATTTTCCGTTTGCTTGTTGTTCTATAACTAAATAACGATTTTTCGGTTCTTCTTTTGGAGCTTCACACCCGCTCAGGACACTCATCATTATTATTCCGGCACTTCCCAGTGCAACTCCGCCTGCTATTGAAGAAATATGTTTCACTTTAGTAACTCCTCGTTATTAAATAAGATTGTTTTTTGAAGTTTGTAATCATAGAATGTAGTCTCGCTCCTTCCTCTGTAATAAATATCACCCTGATAAGTGTACTTGGCAGTTTTTAAAATAACATTTTTTTTCATTAAAATCATTTCACCTAAACTATGTCCAACTGCTGGTATAAGAGTTAAGGAGGCTACGAAAAACATCGCACCAACTACGATGGCACTCAGTTTGTTGTTATTTATATAAATTATCAGATAGCCTATAATCAAACTAAAAATGGCGTATATATATATGTTTTGATGATCAGCGAATAAAATGTTATAGTAAACATCAATATCATAAAAATCTATATAATTTTGTTTTATTCCTAAAAATATAAAAAAATCCAAAATAAATGTAAAGAAAATACCGGTCAATAATGCTTGAAAAAACTTACTCATCTTATTTTTCTCCTCTTAACATTGTTGATTTTAATAAGGCTTGAAGAAGCATTCTCCCTCAAGCCATACTTATCTTCTACTATTATATCAGCTTTTGTTACACAAAAAACTCTGTCAAAGTTTTTGCCCTCTTCATTTGCAGAAGTTGAAAAATACCAAGTGTACTCTCTTAGTATTTGAGAACTTAAAGATGATTTTGCGACTCTAAAAGCTCTATCTTTTATAATGAAGGTTGTTTTTTTAGAGCGACGAACCAAATTTGTCATCATTGGAGGAACTCTATTCCCACATGTAAGAAAGCTTTTAAAATCGAAGTAAACTTTAATGAAAGGTTTGGATGTTTTCCGAGATTTAATCTCGTAAAGTTTTTGAGCATTTTGAGAGAGAAAACCGACAGTGGTGTCGGTTTGGGAAAGAATTACAGACACTGTTATGCTAGAAAATCTTGGAGTGCTTGTACATCTGACCATGAGTCATTTTTCATCTCATCGAGTGCTAAAATCAAGGCTCTGGCTGCGCTCAGAGTCGTAAAATATGGAATGTTTTTTCTCAGTACTTCTTGACGAATAACGATAGCATCTTTTTTAGAGGTGTTGTTATCGGAAGTATTGATTGCCATGTGGATTTCGTCATTTTTCATACTGTCCTCTATATTTGGACGACCTTCAGAAATTTTTAGAACTAATTCACAGGGAACACCTGCTTTTTCTATACAACTTTGTGTACCTTTAGTTGCTACAAGTTTAAAGCCGTGTCTATGTAAACCTCTGGCTATTTCTGTTGCATGTTGCTTGTCGGTGTCTACAAAAGAGAGGAAACAAGTCCCGCTTGTAGGAATTTTATTGCCGGCTGAGAGTTGCGCTTTTGCAAAAGATCTTCCAAAGTTGGAACTGATTCCCATTACTTCACCCGTTGATTTCATCTCAGGGCCAAGAACTAAGTCCGCACCGTAAAGTTTATGGAAAGGAAAAACAGCTTCTTTAACAGAAACATGGTTTTTAAGAAGCGGTTTTAACAAGCCGTTTTCTTCTATCACAATATTGTAGTTATCATAGTATTTCAGAGCATTTCTAAGCGTTTCTCCAACCATAACCCGTGTTGCAACTTTTGCCAAAGGCATACCGGTAGCTTTTGAAACAAAAGGAACAGTACGAGATGCACGAGGATTTACCTCTATAAGATAAATTTCATTGTGAAAAATAGCGTATTGAACATTCATAAGCCCGACAACACCCAGTCCAAGTGCAATAGTCTTAGTCTGCTGCTCTACATTTTCAATCATCTCTTTACTGAGATTCATAGGAGGAAGGGAACAAGCACTGTCTCCGGAGTGAATTCCTGCCTCTTCAATGTGCTGCATAACCGAACCGATATAGACGTCCGTTCCATCACAAATAGCATCTACATCAAGCTCTATGGCTTGGTCTAAAAATTTGTCAATCAAAACAGGCGCTTCATTTGAAACTGATATTGCAAGTGCCATATACTGTGCCAGTTCTTCTTGAGAGTAAACGATTTTCATACCGCGACCGCCGAGGACAAATGATGGACGAACAAGAACAGGGAAACCTAATTTCTGGGCAATTGCAGGTGCTTCTTCTTTGTTGTGAGCCAAACCGTTTGCAGGCTGTTTAAGCCCATGAGAAATTACAAAGTTCGAGAAGAGTTCTCTGTCTTCCGCAAGGTCGATAACTGCAGAGGGTGTTCCTATGATTTTTGCACCTATTTTTGTCAGAGAGTCCGCAAGTTTTAAGGGAGTCTGCCCGCCAAAGTGAACGATGATGCCGTCTGGCTGCTCGTTTTCTATAGCTTCTCTAACATGTTCAAAGTCGATAGGCTCAAAATAAAGTACATCAGAAGTGTCATAGTCAGTTGAGACCGTTTCAGGATTACAGTTGTACATAATGCACTCAACATCCATCTCTTTAAGGGCAAAAGCGGCATGAACACAACAGTAGTCAAACTCAATGCCTTGACCGATTCTGTTTGGTCCGCCACCTAGAATAAGAACTTTTTTCTTCTCACTTACACGATTTTTTACATTAGGCAATTTTGTTATATTTGTAGTCGAATAAAGATAAGGAGTCAGTGCTTCAAACTCAGCTGAACATGTATCAACTTCGTTGTATTCTAAGCTTACGCCAAGAGTTTTTCTTGCACTATAAACTTCATTTTCACTCACGACGTGATTTGAATTTTTTGCGATTAGTTGAGAAATTCTTTTGTCTGAAAAGCCGTCAACTTTAACGCTTCTCATAAACTCCGCATCAAATAAAATTTTATCTGTAATAGTACTTTCTGTTTGAATCAACTCTTCTATTTGGTATAAAAACCATGGGTCTATCTGGCATGTGCAAAACATCTCTTCAACACTCATACCGCGACGAAAACCCTCAGCCACATAAAGCATTCTGTCTGCATTTGGACGACGAATTTCATGTTTAATAAACTCTATACCTGAATCTATTTCATCAAAACCGCAAAGTCCGGTCTCAAGCGAGCAGAGAGCTTTTTGCATTGATTCTTTAAAGGTGCGACCTATTGCCATAACCTCACCGACTGACTTCATGCTTGTACTTAATGTGTTTGTTGCTTCTGGAAATTTCTCAAAGGTAAAGCGCGGTATTTTTGTAACAACATAGTCGATAACAGGCTCAAAAGAGGCAGGAGTTCCCGTAATGTCATTTGTAATCTCATCAAGTGTAAAACCAACAGCTAAAAGTGTTGCAACTTTGGCAATAGGGTAACCTGTTGCCTTACTCGCAAGTGCAGAAGAGCGACTTACACGAGGGTTCATCTCGATAACAATCATACGCCCGGTTTTAGGGTCGATTGAAAACTGAACATTAGATCCTCCGGTATCGACACCGATTTCTCTTAAAATATCAAAAGATGCATTACGCATTCTTTGGTACTCTTTGTCTGTTAAAGTCAGAGCTGGGGCAACCGTAATACTGTCTCCGGTATGAACACCCATCGGGTCGAAGTTTTCAATAGCACAAACGATAATACAGTTGTCCGCTTTGTCACGGATAACTTCCATCTCATACTCTTTCCAGCCAAGCATTGATTCCATTATTTCGATTTCGTTTACCGGAGAAGCTGATAGACCCTCCTCAGCTAGTTTTTTAAACTCTTCCATGTTGTACGCTACGCCTGAGCCTCCGCCTGCAAGTGTAAAAGAGGCTCTGCTAATTACCGGAAACCCTATCTCTTTAACTACTTCAATGGCTTCATCAACACTATAGGCATTTTTACTTTTTGGTAAATCCATACCAATTTTTTTCATAGCTTCATTAAAAGCTGAACGGTCTTCACCTTTGTGAATAGCCTCTGGAGTTGCACCTAAAAATACAACACCTTCAAGCATCCCTTTTTCGTACATGCTTGTAGCTACGTTTAATGCAGTCTGTCCGCCCATTGTCGGTAAAATTGCATCTACTTTTTCTTTTTTGATAATTTTAGCAATCACATCTTCTCTAATGGGTTCTATGTAAGTTCTGTCGGCAAATTCCGGGTCTGTCATAATAGTTGCAGGGTTTGAATTTATAAGAATAACGCGATAACCTAGCTCTTTGAGAGTTTTAACAGCCTGAGTTCCTGAGTAGTCAAACTCACATGCTTGGCCAATAATAATTGGACCTGATCCTATAAGTAAAATAGTGTGAATGTCGGTGCGTTTTGGCATTTTGAACCTTTAATAAATGTACGTAAAAAATTTGTTTATTATAGGCAAAAGGCACTTAAAATTTGATGAGTTTTACTAAAAAATATAGATGTTTTTTAGTACTCAAAAGTATATATAAGAGAAGCTAGTCCTGAATATATATAATCGTCATTTACTATAGGACTCTCTGTGATTTCTTGGGGGAGTTTATCTACTCTAATGTTAAAAAATGCAGATAATTTTTTACTCAACGGATACTCTATATAAGTTTGAGCTCCTAACTGCAGGGCGTTGCCCGCATGATATTCAGCTCTAAAAGGCGTTGCTTCACCCTGTGTAACACCGTAATAGTAGTTTACAAACTGAGATGATTGATAAAGCAAAACAGCACTTGGGTAAAAAGAAAAATCACCAAGTTTGAACTCATATCCAAGTTCTGATTTTATAATCCAAGAGTTATATCTGCCGAGTATATCGTTGAGTGCCATTATTTCAAAATAGGTTTTATCTGCTTGTATGCTAAAGGCTAAACCGGCTTCAAAAGAACTCTCTTTATCTTGCATTGCTTCTAATGCATCTGAATCGGAAGCTTTATAATTGTATGGCTGCGGTTGGGCAGTTAAAGAAAACCCCCACGAATAATCTTCGTTTTTTTCACCTAAAAAGTAAATTCCGACTCTTGTCCATCGAACATAAACAAGACCATTGTCAAAAAATACGACGGGTGAGGGCACTACTATCGGTGCAACATCTTTGTATGCTTGTGTTTGAATATAAGGACCAAAACCAATAGTTATTTTCTCTTTTTTTTCCTCTGCAAGCAGAGCTGAAAAGATTAAGATTAAGAGTAATAGGTATTTCACCTGACACTCCTTATTATATGAAAGTAATTGGGATCATCTGCTTCATAATAGGGCTCTATAGTGGCATCTTGATACCCTTGAGATTTTTTAACAGAGAGAACTTTGCCAACTTTTAAATCCTTAAAAAAGATTTTATCAAGTCCGGATGTGACAACTTCATCATCCACTTTTATGTCATACCATGCAGGAATAAATTTTACAAGCAGATTCTTAGCATTGTTTCCATGAACTATTCCCGGGGCTTTTGTCTCACCAACATAGACTGCATAGGAACTTTGTATATCTCTGTTTAAAAGTGCAAGTGGTTTTTTATGCTCAGAGATAACTATTCCTGCAACTAACTCTTTATATATCAGTCCGTAAATTTTTGAAGAGTTATAGTCCGGTATCTCTAACCAAATTCTATTTAAATCTCCAAATTTTGCGTAAGAAATTGCACGCACGAGTTCAACTTTTGGATTTGTTTTTAAACTTGAATTATTTTCTTGAAACAGATCATTTATTTCTGAAGCTAATTGCTGCATTACTAAATGATTGTTTTCATATCTATTGAGTTTTTCATTTAACTCTTCTATGTGTTTGGCTTGAAAAATATGCTGATTTATTTTTTCTTCAATGAATTCGATTGTATTATGATATGTTGATTTTATTTTATTCAAGGATGAAATAAATGGGGATTGAAGTGTGCTAGAATAATAAAGTGCACCCAAAAAGAGTGCAATAAAGACTAATAAAAAGCTAAGCAGCCCTTTATTCATTTTCAAAAAGTTCTTGTAACAAATCGATCTCTTCAAGTGCGCGACCGGTTCCTCTAGCAACGGCTAAAAGAGGCTCATCAGCAACATATACGGGGATTCTAATAATGTTTGACAAATATTTGTCAAGTTGACGGATCAAGGCACCACCGCCGGTAAGTATAATACCGTGATTTACAATATCTCCGGCAAGGTCCGGCGGCATTTGCTCTAATACATCACGAAGAGCTTCAGCAATCTCTTTTAGAGGTTCTTTCATTGCTTCTCTTGCATCTTCACTGGTAAGTACAACTGAACTTAAAAGTCCTTCAACCTGGTCTCTGCCATTAACTATCATTGTTAACTCTTCATCAAGTGTAACGGCAGTTCCGATGTTGATTTTAATCTCTTCAGCGGTTCTTTCCCCAATTAGAAGGTTGTATTTTTTCTTAACATAATCAACGATACCTTTGTCAAGTTTATCTCCGGCAGTACGAATTGATTTTGAAAGAACCAAGCCGCCAAGTGAAACCACGCCAATTTCAGTTGTACCGCCACCGATATCAACTACTAGATTACCTTGAGGCTCTCTAATATCTATTCCGGCTCCAATTGCAGCGGCCATAGGCTCTTCTATAAGAAAAACTTCACGGGCACCGGCACTTAAAGCTGACTCTCTTACTGCCTTTCTCTCAACTTGAGTAAGACCATAAGGAACACAGATAATAATTCTTGGACTGATTAACGAGCTACGACCATGCGCTTTTTCGATAAACTTTCTAATCATCTTCTCAGTCATATCAAAGTCAGCGATAACACCGTCACGCATCGGACGAATAGCTTTTATATTACCGGGAGTTTTACCAACCATGTCTTTTGCTTCTTGTCCGACTGCTAAAACTCTTTGCACGCCATATCTTTCAGTTTTAACTGCAACAACAGAGGGTTCATTGATAATGATACCTCGACCTTTAGCTATAACAATTGTATTTGCCGTTCCCAAGTCGATTGATAAATCGTTTGAAAAAAGTCCTATTAATTTATTAAATATCATTTATAACCCTTAAGCTGTTTTTTGCTTTGATTTTTTAATATACACTGGTTTTTCACCGTTTTGAATAACTTCTTTTGTAATTAAAACTTCATAACCGCTATATTCTGGAAGTTCATACATAATGTCTATCATATTCTCTTCTAAAATTGCACGAAGTCCACGAGCCCCTGTTTTTCGCTTAATTGCTTTTTTAGCGATAGCCAGCAGAGCATCTTCTTCAAAGTTGAGCTCAACTTCATCAATTGAAAAAAGTTTTTTGTACTGCTTGATTAAAGAGTTTTTAGGCTCAGTAAGTATGCGAACCATATCTTCCTCTGTAATCTCACTCAGTGAGGCAATAATCGGAAGTCTGCCCACTAACTCAGGTATAAGACCATAACTTATTAAGTCTTCAGGCTCTACCATGTCGTACGTAGGTTTTCTCTCGTCTTTGCTTTTCTTCTCGTGACCAAAGCCTAAAATATTTTCACCCTGTTTTCTTTTTAAAATCTCTTCAAGACCATCAAATGCACCGCCACAAATAAACAGTATTCCGGTTGTGTCTATAGTAGTAAACTCTTGGTTTGGATGCTTCCTTCCACCTTTTGGCGGAATATTGACCTGAGCTCCTTCGATGATTTTAAGAAGTGCTTGTTGAACACCTTCGCCTGAAACATCACGGGTAATAGAACGGTTTTCACTCATACGTGAAACCTTGTCCACTTCATCAATAAAAACGATTCCCTGCTGTGCTCTCTCAATATCACCATCTGCCGCTTGAAGAAGTTTAGTTAAAATATTTTCAACATCTTCACCGACATAGCCGGCTTCTGTAAGACTTGTAGCATCGGAAATTGCTATAGGAACGTTTAAAACTCTTGCTATTGTCTGAGCCATAAGGGTTTTACCGCTTCCGGTCGGTCCGATAAGAAGTACGTTTGATTTTGCTATTTCAGTCTCATCATCGGTAATATTTTTTGTTTTAAAAATTCTTTTATAGTGGTTATATACCGCTACACTTAAAAGTTTTCTAGCTCTCTCTTGACCAATTATATAATCACCCAAAAAGTTATTGAGTTCTTTTGGAGTCATAAGTATGTCAACTGCATCAATTAACTCTTTATGCTCCGGATTTTGCGCTTCATCGCCAAACATGATTTTATATGCTGAAATTACACAGTTTTTACAGATGTAAACAGCATTTCCCGCTATAAGCGGGTTCGCATCACTCTCGCTTGCATCACAAAAGCTACAATGTCTATGAATCATAAATTACATCCCTTAATTTTATTTCATAAAATGAAGGAAACCCTTCATTTATTATGACGGTATCGGAAGTAATTCCGCTACCTACGTTAACACTTGGTTTCCTTCGGCATGAAGCCCAAGACACTAGTG
>MNYP01000040.1 GCA_001873135.1 Helicobacteraceae bacterium CG2_30_36_10 | reverse complement strand
TAGGTCTGTACTTCATCGTTTTTAAAGTAAAAAGTTCTTGGGTGTTCAAGATATTTACCGACAATAGAGATAACTCTAATATTCTCACTAATGCCTTGTAGCCCTGGTTTTAAACAGCATATTCCGCGAACAATCAGCTCGATTTTTACACCTGCCTGGCTTGCTTTGTAAAGAGCTCTTATGACATCAGCGTCAACGAGAGAATTGACTTTTGCAATAATATGTCCCTCTGAGCCTTTTCTGGCTTCATTTTGAATAAGCGATAATATCTTCGGCTTTATCTGCGTTGGAGCCATATAAAGCTCGTCAAGTTTCCCTTTTTTACTAAAACCTGTCAGGAAGTGAAAAAAGCGAGTTAAATCGCTTGTAATCTCATCTTTTGAAGTCATATAGCTTATGTCAGTATATATTTTAGACGTTGCAGGATTGTAGTTTCCCGTACCTAAATGAGCGTATTGTTTGAGTTTTCCGTTTTTTTTTCTTGTTACTAAAGTGGCTTTGGCATGAACTTTGAAGCCTTGTATGCCGTAAATAACATGCGCACCTGATTTTTCCAATGCTTTTGCCCAGATAAGGTTGTTCTCTTCATCGAATCTTGCTTTTAGTTCAACCATAACAGTTACCTGTTTGCCAGATTCTGAAGCACTCATAAGTGCATGCACAATCGGTGAGTTTGTTCCTGAGCGGTACAGAGTCATTTTAATAGAGACAACTTCGGGGTCTTTTGACGCCGTTTGAATAAACTGGACAACTGGATCAAAACTCTCATAAGGATGGTACATAAGAATATCTTGCTTTTCTAAAGTTGCAAATATATCCTCACTCGTATCTAAAGGAGGCAGGACTCTAGGCTTAAATGGCACTGCTAAAAGATGGGCGAAATCTTTGTTGGAAACAATTTGCCAAAGGGAAGAAAAATTTAAAAATGTATGCGTTTGGTAAATATCATCTTTATATATATGTGCATGGCGATTGAAAAAGTTTATAATTTCATCATCAGAATGAACACCGACTTCAAGTCTTACAAGTTCACCTTTCTTACGAAGTTTTAAACCCTCTTCGAGTAACTCCATAAAGTCGTCAGCTTCTTCTTCGGCTATATCTAAATCGGCATTTCTTGTAACTCTAAAGGCGGCATATTTTATGAGAGTATGCCCCGGGAACAAATCTTCAACATGCTGCGCAACAAGACTTTCAATAGGAACATAGACGCCTTTGCCAAGTTCTATAAATCTGTTTAAAACCCTTGGAACACGAATGATTCCGAATCTCTCTACGGCTTCATCATCACTGTCTTGAAGTTTGACGATAATCCCAAAGCTAAGGTTGTTTAACTGTGGAAACGGGTGTGTAGAATCAATTGCAATAGGAATAATTACAGGATAAATCTGTTCTTTAAAATATTTTTTTAATTGGTTTTTTTCATTTTGATTTGTATCATGATGAGATTTTATAGTTATCCCCTCATGTTCCAACTTTTTGAGTATATCCTTCATGCAGTGTTCTACGACCTGCTGCTCTTGGTGTATGTATTTTCTAATTTCTCTTAGTTGCTGCAAAGGCGTTAATCTATCAGCTCCTGAAACAATAATGCCGCCGGTAAATAACTTTTTAAGTCCGGCAACTCTAATCATATAAAATTCGTCTAAATTTGTCCCATAAATAGCTAGAAATTTAAGTCTCTCAAGTAGCGGTAAAGATTCATCTTGCGCTTGTTTTAAAACTCTCGTATTAAAGTGGAGCCAGGATACTTCACGGTTGTTATAAAGGTTTGGATTTTTTAGATTAACGATCATTAAGAGTATCCTTATAATTGTATTTTTTTTATTATATCAAAAAGAGATTACGAGATGATTATTTTACAATCCCGCACCCTTTAAAATTTGCAGAGTGGTAAATAATAGCCCCATTTTTTCGAGCGTAGTACTTTAACAAGAGTTTTTGAAGTGTCGGCTCAATAGAAGGAGCAAACCACGCATTGTTGCTTGTTGCTATAACGAAATTTACATCGCCCTCATATATCTCTTGGCATGTCGCTTCATAACATATGGCATTTCTAAACTTGACACCCTTTATAGTAAAATCGGTAGGCTGTGAAGCTATAGAAAAATCAGACTGCCCTGAGAAGAAAGTGTCGTTTATAATTTTTCTTGCAAATGTAGGCAGAGGAATATACTCGCCAAATGGGACAAGTACAAGTTTCTTAGCAAAGAGCATATTGCCGTTTTCAAAAAAGTAGGTAACATTATAGTTGTTGCCATTCTCTTGAAGAAGTGCTCCGGCAACAATGGAGATTTTATAAGAGAGCTCTTTTAATGTTGCTTGTAAATTGGGATGCGTATTCATAAAAAGAGGAAAAACCGACTCAGGTAACACAACTAAATCATAACCCTCTAGCGTTGCATTTATAATCTCTGCTATATTGCTTTGAATAATAGGCTCTTTAAACTCTCTTAACCACTTGTTCTCTTGCTTAACATCCGTAGCAATGAGTTTGATTTTTAGTGGAGCATCTTTTTGAGTCGTTGTGTTGAAGTTGAGTGCCAAAAAAATCAAAAGAAGCGGTGTATAAGTGAAAGGTTTTTTGATGTAAGCGGGCAGACTAAGAGCCGCTAAAACA
Organism: Helicobacteraceae bacterium CG2_30_36_10; assembly: GCA_001873135.1. Taxonomy (GTDB): domain Bacteria; phylum Campylobacterota; class Campylobacteria; order Campylobacterales; family Sulfurimonadaceae; genus Sulfurimonas. The sequence goes on along the minus strand of MNYP01000040.1, from coordinate 6,984 downwards.
AGGACTAATTGATACTTGAATAGACCTATATAGCTATCTACAAAAATAAGTTCAATCTGCAGCCAGTTAAAGTCAAATGGTTCAAAAAAACTCAGACCAAAGAGTAAAACAGCTCTTAGGTAAACCTTGTTCGTTAAGGCTAAAACACCAAAAAAAAGCATATAAATAAAGGCAAATCCAAGAGTAACAAAAGGTGTCAAATAGCCAACACCGTTATACTTAAAACTATACCCTATCCAGTAAAACCAGAGCACCCCTATAAAAAACCCAGCTACTAAAACAGCTCTTTTAGGAATATAGAGCAGGAGTGCCAGAGCAGAGATGCCAAATAGAGTATTGAGAAGTTTAACACTAATTGCAAACTCTTCAAAATATATAAAGGCACTAAATAAAATAGCCGTGAGAATTCCACATGCCAAGTCAAAATATAAAGGTTTCATCTTCTGTTTCATGTTTTGTATTATCTTAATCATGGCGGTATTATAGTCAATTTTGAATTTTATGCTTATTTTATACTACTTATGTACAATTGTAAAAATAAAAAGAGTCTGTTTATGAAAAAACTTTTACTTATCTGGAGTCTGGCAACTTGCTTGTTCTCTGCTCAACTGACTATTCCTTCTGAAGACGGCTTTGAGCTTTATGGATGGCTGGAGAAACCCGTCTCTGCAAAAGAGGCGACGCCCATCATACTTTTTGCCCACCAGTTTGGAGCCGAGCACTCTACTTGGGACGCGATTGCCAAAGAGTTCAACGCCAAAGGCTACGCCGCTCTGAGTGTAGACCTTCGAGGTCACGGAAAATCAATATTTCAAAACAAAAAAGAGAAGAGAGTGATTTCTGATGTGAGACTTGACCATATAAAAGTGGCACTGGCTCAAAGTGATAAAAAAATAGGTTTTGAAAAAATACCCTCTGATTTAATAGCTTGGCTTGAGTTTATAAGTGAAGATGAAACGATTGATATGAAAAATTTGTATCTCTTTGGTGCTTCTTTGGGTGGAGGGAGCATCATCCCTCTTCTTAATGAGTATGAGGCAAAAGGAGTTGTCATACTATCGGGAGGCAAACCTAAATCATTAGAAGAAGATATAAATATGGCACTTGCCAGTTCTATGAGTCAAACACTTTTTATAGCTTCGGCAAATGACCCCTTAGGTGCTACAGATATAGCTATCTCTTATGCAAAACAATCGATTTTAGGAACATCTTTGATTATATATGGTGATGGTCACGGCACGGTTTTGCTGCCTGAAGTAAAACACTACATTTTTTCATTTATAGATAACATAAAATAGCACATGCGACTTTGGGGTAAACTTCAAGATATTCAGTCTCGTATTAATATTATTTTTGTATAATCCGAGCAATTTAATCAACAAAGGATACTTTTTCATGGAAATTGTAAGTCAACTATTGCCGTTCGTATTTTTAATCGCAATTATGTATTTCGTAATTATTCGCCCGCAACAAAAAGAGGCTAAAGCTAGAAAAGAGATGATTACGGCTCTTAAAAAAGGTGATAAAGTAATCACTAACGGTGGGTTCATTGTAGTCATACATAAAGTTGAAGACAACTTTTTAAGTGTAAAAATAAATGATGATGTAATCACAAAAATCACTAAAGATTCAATTGCTAAAAAGTACGAGGATGAAGCTTAATTATCGCATAGTTCTTTTCGCTTTAGCGATAGTTTTAGGCATATTCTTTTCTGCCCCCTCTCTTTTTCAACTCAAAGATGGTAAAAAAATCACCTTAGGTCTCGATCTTCAAGGTGGATTGCACATGCTTTTGGGTGTAAAAACCGAAGAGGCAACTAAATCTCGCATAAAATCTATAGCTGCAAGCATAAAGAATTTCACTAATAGAAAAGATATTTTAGTTAACAGCCTTAAATTTGATGAATCTAGTATCTCATTTACGCTTTTAGATATTGATGATACAAAAAATATGAGTGAGTTTTTAAACAAGATTGAAGGTCTCAGTGTCTCTTTGTCTAATGAAAGCTTTTCTTTATCATTAACTCCCCAAGAGATTCTTCGCACTAAAGAACAAGCCGTTGCTCAAGCTATTGAGACTATACGAAACAGGCTTGACCAGTTCGGTTTAGCTGAACCGATTGTAGCACGCCAAGGTGATGAGAAAATTCTTGTTGAACTTGCAGGTATAAAAAATCAAGAAGAGGAACAACGTGCAAGAGAGCTAATCTCACGTGCAGCAAAGCTTGAACTGTTGGCTGTTGATGAAGAGAGAAATGCTCGTGTTTATAACATGAGTCAAGCTGATGCGGCAGCTTATGGCGATGTGATTTTAGAAGATGCTAAAAATCCTGCCATAAAGTACCTTGTCCGTGAAATTCCTATTTTAGACGGAAATATGCTTACAGATGCTTCAATGGGCTTTGACCAAAACAACAGACCGCTTATTAACTTCAAGTTAAATGCAGAGGGTGCTGAGATTTTTGGTGATTTTACCGGCAAAAGTGTCGGAAAAAGACTGGCAGTTGTTTTAGACGGCAAAGTTTATTCTGCACCAAATATTAACGAGCGTATCGGTGGCGGTGCAGGTCAGATTTCTGGAAGCTATACAGTAATGGAAGCAAAAGATTTAGCTATTGCTCTTCGTTCAGGTGCACTTTTAGCTCCGATTTATTTGATGGAAAAACGTTCAGTCGGACCAAGCTTAGGAGCTGATAGTATTAAGGCTAGTATGATGGCTCTAATCGGCGGCTTTGTTTTAGTTATTGGATTTATGCTGTTCTACTACAGAATGGCGGGTCTTATTGCAAATATTGCACTTATTGCTAACTTGTTTATCATCTTAGCGGTTATGTCACTCTTTGGTGCGACACTGACTCTTCCGGGTATGGCGGGTATTGTTTTGACCGTCGGTATGGCAGTTGATGCCAATGTTATTATTTCCGAGAGAATTCGTGAGTTGATTCACGAGGGTAAATCTATGCACAAAGCCATAGAAGAGGGTTATTCAAACGCTATGCGTGCGATTTTAGATGCAAACATAACCACGCTTATTGCCGCTGTTGTTTTATATGCCTATGGAACGGGTGCAATAAAAGGTTTTGCTATAACTATCAGTATCGGTATTTTAGCCTCTATGCTTACTGCAATTCTTGGTACGCATGGAATTTATCAAATGTTAGAATTTAGAATTCAAAAAAGTCACAACAACCGCTTTTGGTTTGGGATTAAAGGGTAATTATGGAATTTTTTAAATATACAAGAACCTTTAATTTTATGGGCAAGTCTAAAATTGCTTTAGTATTCTCGGTAGTTTTGATATTAGCTTCATTTATACTGCTGGCAACAAAAGGTCTAAACTACGGTGTTGATTTTGCCGGCGGAACTATAATTCAAGTTAAATATGACAAGATGGCTCCTATTGATGAGATGAGAGAGAAGCTTAAGTCAAATATTCTTTTCGACGGTGCTACAATAACTGAATTTGGTGCATCTGATGAAGTTGTTATTCGTATGAAAACAACTACCGGAAACGTTACTGTTGATGTTGGCGATGTGACAAGGGAAGCTCTCAGAGATACAGGCAATTACGAAATCCGCCGTGTTGATATTGTAGGTCCAAAAGTAGGTTCAGAGCTAAAAGAGAAGGGAATAATGTCCTTGGTCTTGGCTACTATTGGAATCTTGATTTATGTAGCTTTTAGATTTGAGTGGAGATTTGCCGTTGCTTCAATCGTAGCGCTTGTTCATGATATCTCTATTGCTCTTGGTGCGATTACTCTTGTGGGTTTAGATGTGAACCTTGATGTTTTAGCGGCTATGCTAACTATTCTTGGGTATTCGCTCAACGATACGATTATTGTTTTTGACCGTATTCGTGAAAATGTTACTAATTCTAGAAATGTAGAATTGTCTGATACGATTAATGAATCAGTAACTAAAACATTAGCACGGACAACGCTCACATCGCTTACAACTATCTTTGTTGTGTTTACTCTGTTTATGTTTGGCGGTGAGATTATCCATGCCTTCTCTTTTACTCTTCTTGTTGGTATTGTAGTGGGTACTTACTCTTCTATTTTTGTTGCCTCACCTGTACTTTTATGGTTTGGTTTTGATGTCAAAAAGTACCACAACAAGTTGGCAGAAAAAGCAAAAAGAGAAGCAGAAAAACAAAGAATGCGCGACCAGTATGAATCTGGAATTATGTAAAAAAAACAAATAATCAACTCTATTTAGCTCTCAAATTATTTTGGGAGTTAAATTCTCTTCAGTCACGCCTTAAGATATTTTTTGTATAATCCCCTCAATAAATTTAGTAAAAAAATAGTTTACAAAGGAATAAATAATGGATTGGGGTAAGGTAATATACGTATTTTTTGCACTTATGAGTTTAACATCGATAGCAGGTTTTTTATATGAGCAAAATGCTGTTGTACTGTTTGTGGCAGCAAGTGTAAATCTAATTTCTACATTTTTGAAAATTGGCGTTAGAAATATTCTTTCAGCAGAGCTTTTTGCCTCATCTTTAGTGGCTGATTTGCATCTAATTCCAGCGTTTATTTATTTAGAAGTTATTGGAAATATTCAATGGGCGATTGCTTTAGCGATTGGGGCTTTAACAGCAAATATTTTTTCTATAGGACTTGTTTATATAGAAAGTTCTAAATCACACGACGAATACTAGGAAAAAAAGTGCAATACAATTCAAAAACAATAGAAAAAAAATGGCAGGACTTTTGGAAAGAACACAAAAGTTTTGAGCCAAGTGAAGATTTTTCCAAAGAGAAAAAATATATACTCAGCATGTTTCCTTTTCCAAGCGGACGACTTCATATGGGACATGTTAGAAATTATACTCTAAGCGATGCTTTTGCCCGTTACTACAGACAACAAGACTTTAATGTTCTTCACCCAATAGGCTTTGACAGTTTTGGTATGCCCGCTGAAAATGCTGCTATAAAAAACGGATCTCACCCAAAAAAGTGGACATATGACAACATAGAGTATATGAAAAATGAGTTTTATGCTCTTGGTTTTTCATTTTCTCGTGAGAGAGAACTTGCAACAAGCGATGAACTTTATACAAAGTTTGAACAGTCATTTATCATTGATATGTATGAAAAAGATCTGCTTTACCGTAAAAAAGGGATGTTAAACTGGTGCCCGCATGACCAAACTGTTTTGGCAAATGAACAGGTAGTTGAGGGTTGCTGCTGGAGATGTGATACGCCTATAGTCAAAAAAGACATGAACCAGTACTACTTCAAAATCACGCAGTACGGCGATGAACTGCTTGACTCACTCAAAACACTTGATGGCGGTTGGCCTAAACAAGTTTTGACTATGCAGGAGAATTGGATAGGCAAGTCCAACGGTTTGGCTTTTGACCTGTTTTTTGATGAAGAATCATCTGCCAAATTAAACCATACTTTCAAGAGCTTTGATGTTTTTACAACTCGTCCTGACACCATTTACGGCGTGAGTTATACTGCTCTTGCTCCTGAACATGAGATTGTGACTTATATGATTGAGAACTCTCTTTTATCTGATGAAGTTGTAACCGTAATCAAAAAGATGAAAGCTACTTCCTCCATTGACAGGCAAAAAGAAAAAACAGGAATTGCTCTCGGCCTTGATGTACTTCACCCATTAACGGGGAAAAAAGTCCCGGTTTGGATAGCGAATTTTGTTCTTATGGACTACGGAAGCGGCGCTGTTATGGCGGTTCCTGCGCATGATGAGAGAGATTTTGATTTTGCTAAAAAGTATGACTTGCCTATAAATGCAGTTATAAAACCTCTTGAGGGCGAACTTGCAACTGACAAGGCTTATACAGAAGTCGGAGAACTTTTTAACTCCGGAGAATTTAACGGGCTTAACTCTAAAAAGTCTCAGTACAATATAATTAACTATTTTGAAGAGAATAAAATTGGTAAAAAAACTACCAACTATAAACTAAAAGATTGGGGCGTTTCTCGTCAGCGTTACTGGGGTGCGCCTATTCCTTTTGTACATTGTGAGGACTGCGGCATAGTTATGGAGAAAAAAGAAAATCTTCCAGTAGCTCTGCCTGATGATGTTGTCATTAACGGAGAGGGAAATCCGCTGGAAAATCACCCGACATGGAAATACTGCAAATGTCCGGCATGTGGAAATGATGCAATCCGTGAAACTGATACGATGGATACTTTTGTTGAATCTTCATGGTACTTTTTACGTTTTTGCGCCTCGCCTAAAAACTGGGAAAAAGAGGCTTTTTCAAAAGAGCAGGTAGCTTACTGGATGGGAGTTGACCATTATATCGGCGGGATTGAACATGCAATCCTTCACCTTTTATATGCAAGATTTTTCACAAAAGTTTTTCGTGATTTGGGGTACATTGAATTTGATGAGCCTTTTGACAAACTCTTAACTCAGGGAATGGTGCTCAAAAACGGTGCCAAGATGAGTAAGTCAAAGGGAAACACGGTAGACCCAGATGCGATCATCGCAAAATACGGAGCAGATACGGCACGACTTTTTATACTTTTTGCAGCACCACCGACGCAAGAGTTAGAGTGGAATGACAGTGCAGTTGAGGGAGCTTACAAGTTTATAAAAAGATTTTATGAACGCTCTGCCAACATAGTTAAAACAAAAACTATACCTGTGATTGAGCACGCTTCTCTGAGTAAAGAAGAAAAATTTGCAAGAAAAAAAGTCTATGAAGCTCTAGTGCGTGCGAATGATGTTTACAAAGAAAGATACACATTTAACACCATGATAGCGGGAGTTATGGAAGCCATGAATGCTCTCAATGTTCAGAGTAATTCTGCTGTTTGGAGTGAGGGTTACTGGATTTTATGCTCTATTATGGAGCCAGTCATTCCACATGTCTGTTGGGATATCAGCAGTCAATACTTCTCAAGAAACAACCTCTCTGCCCAAAGCGTTCTGGACGAAGTTTTTGTGCAAGAGAGTGTGATGCTTGGCGTCTCTATTAACGGAAAAAGAAGAACTGAA